>NZ_JAKKSJ010000051.1:0-28018 GCF_025653365.1 Shewanella sp. SW32
AAAGAGATTGCACGATAGATTGTCCTGTATGAGCTGCAAGTTGAGCCGCCAACTGTACAAGCCGTTTGGTCCTTCGTACATCCCCTAATTGTGCGCGCTGAAAAATGCTCTGTGCCCAGAGTGATGGTTCACTTAAAAACATGGCATGTGGTATCTGAAACAAAAGGTCAGGATCAGATCAGGTTAATTAAAAATGGTTCAAAAAAATCCCCCGGGGCAAACCGAGGGATTTGTGTAGAAGAGACAGGCTCGAATAGGGTTTAAATCCACGTAGATCATACAAGCCAGTAAGGCTTGCTCATCTAGCAAAGCTTGGGATTTGAAACGGCCTTCCCAGAACGCGCCTTTACACTCATCTTCTCGATTTGCTTTACGGGCAATCTCTTCGTTCAGGCAGCGCATAAACCAAGATATGCTGGATAAACGTTCATGCCATTCGGTAATTAACCCATCGAGCAGAATGCGTTCACCGTCAATTAAGGCTTCACCATTCATATACTTAGTTGCGACAGTATGGCCTTTAGTTATTTGACACCACCGGCTGATAACCTCTTTTGGGCTTAAGGTTTTTGCTTCCTCAACATCAATTTTAAGTATTAAATGGTAATGGTTGTTCATCACTGCATAGGCGCAAATGTCGATACAAAAGATGGTGGATAATGCTTTGATTTTATCGACAATCCAGCCACGTCTATGCTCATAACTGCGGCCTGTGAGTTTATCCTCACCGCACAGAAAAGCCCTTCTGACACAGCGATTTATCACATGATAGAAGGGCGTTGTATTGGCATCGATAAGCATTCTTCTGGCCGAGGTCATCATCCGCTCCAAACAGACGCAATCAAGATAATGTAAAGGCTAGTATAAGAGGGAACAAAGCACAAAAAGACATGGCTGTCCCCGCTTTTCCCTAGCTTTTGATTTTCCGCTTTGTGCTGCGTTAAATCGTGCATCATCATCACAAACAGAGGTTCATGGCTGGGGATGTAGGAAATGGAGAGCTCAACATCTTTTGCTTTGCCTGAGGCAGTAATGAGGGTGATTTCTTCGGCGCAGTGCTGCACTGGAATACCGCAATTTTTGCCTAATTTAATATCATTGCTCAGCAGATTGTCGTAGCGAGCTTGATGGTGTTCGGTCAAAAAGTTGCGCCAATCTTGTCCCTTCAAACTGGCCTGCGGGCACGTCAGTAAGTCAGCACCTTTGCTATTGCTAAAGTAAATGTAACCTTGGGCATTGACGATAATCACCGGTTCAGTCAGATGCTGAATAAACTGTTGAATCGTTTCAATCGAGGCATGTTCGAAGAAGGTTAACGGCAATGCGGGCTCGACCAAGCCTTGCTGTGCAGTGCACTGTGAGCCATTGCCTTCACCCACAAGTGATAATGGATGTTGTGAGCGAGTCTGTTTAGGTGAGCTTGTCATTGTTATCATTCTCCGTGAACCTAATGTCATCTGCGCTAAGCGCTTTTCTGATGATGACTTTATTCTTCGCAAAGAAAAGATACCTTCTGCTTACCTTCCGCTTTAATCTATTGTTTATAAAGGTTTTAAATTTACTCTTCTCGCGGTAAATTCTCAGGTTTAGCTGAAACGTACGAGGTTTTGGGGCATGGCTAAGTTAAAAGAGTGGCACCCATGAGTGGATTTTTGGGTATTAAGCGGCAAACGCAAAGGATTTTAGTGTCTAAAGATGGTGGATAATGCTTTGATTTTATCAACAATCCAGCCACGTCTATGCTCATAACTGCGGCCTGTGAGTTTATCCTCACCGCACAGAAAAGCCCTTCTGACACAGCGATTTATCACATGATAGAAGGGCGTTGTATTAGCATCGATAAGCATTCTTCTGGCCGAGGTCATCATCCGCTCCAAACAGACGCAATCAAGATAATGTAAAGGCTAGTATAAGAGGGGACAAAGCACAAAAAGACATGGCTGTCCCCGCTTTTGCCGCTGTCCTGAAAGAATTGGCTGTCCTGAAAGAATTGTGAAAAAAAATTATTGGGTCAATAAAAGAAGGGACAGGGTAAGCTGTCCCCGATTTAATCTTTTAAATTAATTAGGTTTGTTAATAATCTGCGGATCAGGACTTAGTATTAGTAAGGTATTAGTTGTATTACTTAATACAAATTGGAACTTAGTGGTACCTGGAGTTCTATCGAGGTCAACAAGTTGTACTAACATACCATCGCTGCTAATGGTAACGGCATCGACTATTTCATCAAATGGAGTCACAAAGCCTACACCGACAAATTTTAAACCTTTACCTGTTTGGTCATTTAGCAGGTAGGTTACAGTACCAGCTTGAGTGACGGTGATATCACCTTGGCATTGTTGACCGTTGGCATCGGTATAGATAAATACAGGTTCACCATTTTCTAGATTAACATTGACTTTAATAAATTGAGCGGTACCTTGTGGTGTTATCATTTGATTATCCTTTTTTAAGTACAGTTATTGATTGTGTTATTTGTTCGGTTTTATTTTTTCAAGACAGTCTTCAGATTCTAAGTATGGCTTTATTATTTGAGGATTTTTATCTTTCTCTATTAAAGGTTGCAATAGTTTATTTGCTGTGTTGCATAACTCAAAGTTAGCATTTTTATTCCCCATTGCAAAATTAATTTTAGCGATTGTTAAATTAGTTTTTACAAGTCCAATGAGATAATCTTTCTCATCTGGGAATTTATTGGTTAGTTTTATAAAAATAACATTAGACTCTGCTATTTCTTCATGATTTTGGCTAATTTCATGATTGCTTATATTTTTATTTGCGATTGCTAAAAGGGCATTGGCGCGTAAATATTCTCTTTTAACTTCACTGGTTGAATTAAATTCAGTGTCCAGAGTGTCTAAAAGAGATTGAGATGTTTCTTTTACTCTAAAGTCATTAACTAAACTGTTTAAATGAAATATTTTGGTACGGACATGAAATAAGTCTCTTTTCCAAACTTCGTTTTCAGAATCCAAGGCTAGCGATTTCTCTATAATATTTTGTGCTAATAATAGCTTATCGAGCCCAGAAACAAGATCACCTTTATATTCCAGTAGCTCTGCTAACCTGCCTAAAGTGCTCGCTAGTCTATCGCGCATATAAGCGTCATTTTGATTTGGCGAGTTTAATAATTGGTCCTGTGTTTCTTCTTGAAATTTGATTGCCGTATCTATATCGCCAAGTGAGGTTAATGCACTGGCTAACCAAGAACGAGTATCCGCCACATCCGCAATCAACTGACTATCCTCAGGCGCTTTTGCCAAAGCCAGCAATTTAAGCCTTAGCGACTCTTCAAAATCTTGCTGCGCTTTGGCAAATTCCTGCTGTTTCATCGAAACTGAGCCCAAAGTGTTATGGGCATAAGACAGCTCCATCAGCGCATCTTTATCCTCTGGCGCAAGGGCGTACATGGTTTGGCTATAGGCCAAGTATTGCTCGAAAAAAGGGCGTGATGCTGCCCAATCACTCACATCATACTTAAGCTGTCCTAACCAAAAGGCATTGGCACCTAGGGTTTTCAGTAGGGCTAAGTTTTCCGGCTGCAATTCGAGTAGTGGCAGCATTTTTTCTTGCGCTGCGAGTAATGCGCTGCGAGCTTCATCGATTTTATTGCGCGAATAGGCCACTTCGCCCATGGCCTCTAAGGTTTGGCCGTGTTGGAAACGGGCATCAAAACTTAAGTGCGCATCATCCTCTTTATTGGAAAAATCACTGAAATATTCCAGTGCTTTATTGCTGATTCCATCGAGTAAGTCCATACGGCCGATGCCGCGCATCTTGTCGGCGAAGTCACCGACCATAAAGCCGAGCAAATCTTCGGCGGCGAGGCGTTTTTGCAGAGCGAGTTTTTCGGCCTCTATGCTGCGAACGCTCATAATGACGGAGGTTAAGGTGAGGACGCACAACAGGGCAACGGTTACGCGCCTCGTCCAGCGCAGCATATTGGCGCGTTTGGTGGAGGCTGCGATAAAGGCGGTTTCGGGATCGTCTAAATCGAATAACGGATTTTGGCTGAGGCTTTGGGCCTCTTTTAACGGCTTGCCTTCGGCGAGCAGATAAGCGCTGTGTTTGGCTTCGCTGAGCCAACGCTTAGATAAATGCTGTAGGCGACTCTTAATGCTTAAGCTGTCGTTATGCTCGCTAATCCAAGCGGTTGCCCGCGGCCAACGGCGCAAAAGTGCTTCGTGGGCGATGCTAAAACAGGGTTCACCATTTTGCAGATGCGACACGAATAAGCGGCTATCGACCATGGCTTGCACTAGGGCGGTTTCGGCGGTGCTTTGCAGTTGCGACCAGCGAGCGGTGCGGCTGGTGATGGACTTTTCATCTTCGCGTAGGGTCACTAGCAGGGATAAAATCCGCGGCAGACTGGCTTTTTCGGCATCACTTAAGTGTGAAATCGCCTGCTCGGCATTTTTGCCAATCGCCCCTTCAATACCGCCAAGTGCATGATAAACCGAGACTAATAACTTATCGTCGGCGCTGCGTTGCAAATACAAGGCTTGCAGAGTGTATTGCAACATGGGCAACGTATCTGGGTTACTGGCGGCATCGCTGCAGAGCATTTCGTCGAGCGGCATCGCGGTGTCGCTGTCAACTTCCCAGCTTAAGTTGGCAGCCACTGCGGGCAGGCGGATCATTTGTAATAGCTCAGTGCGTGTTGGCGGCGCTAAGTCAAAGTGGGCGCCGCGGGCTTTACCCGCCATTAAGCTTGGGTAATTGACCAATAAAGGATAAAAATCGTTGCGACAGGCACTGATGATAATCACGGCCTTAGAGGTGGCGAGTTGCTCCAATAATTCTATGAACTGGGTTCGTTCGGTATCGCTAAATAGCGGTGATGAGAGCAACACTTCTAATCGGTCGATAAACAAGGCAAAAAACGGATTGGAAAAAGGTTTAGCCTTGAGCGCTTGGGTGCACTGGTTGATCACGCTTTGGATATCATCGACGAGTTGAATCGCCAGAGTCTCAGCGCTCATGCCTTCGAATACTGGAGTGTCGTTGATTTCCCAGTCGAGCATAGCACTGGCAAGATCGGTGAGTAGTTGTCCTTTACTCACATCGGCAAAATCTAAGCTGCTGAATGACGCGACACCAATGCCGTTATAGCCGTCGCCCTTCATTAAATTGGGCACAACACCCGCATTAATCAGGGAAGATTTACCGCTGCCACTTGGACCTAAGATCAGGCAGAAGGCACGACCATAGATGATTTGCTGGCTGATACGGTTAAGCAAAGTGCTGATTTGTTCACTGCGACCAAAAAACACCTCGGCATAGTTAGCGCTATAGGCTTGCAGACCCGGAAAGGGCGAGCCGCCTTGCCAACTTTGCGGGCTGGCGGTGGCTTCGTGGCCGATAGGAAAACGCACTTCGGCTAAGGTGCGATAGCCGCGTTTGCGTATGGTTTCTATATAGGTGGGTTCGGTGGCGCTATCGCCTAATGCTCTACGTAACTGATTGATAATTTTGTGTAGTGGATTGTCGCCCGTGTCGACCCCCGGCCAGCAGTGGCTGACTATTTCATCACTGCTGACGACTTCGCCCGCCCGTTGACAGAGAAATAGCAGCACATCCATCGCCTTGGGTTCAAGTTGTTTGACTTGTTTGCCAAGGAGCAGACTATTGGCGCTGGGATTGATTTGCCATTCACCAAAGAAAAATGTGCTGTCACTCATAACGATGTCCATTTATTGAGTATTGACCATGGCACGGTAAAAACTTGCGCCGTGAGTCACTCTTATTGTTATACGTATTGTTATAAAGATCTGTGCTTGTCATTCAAAGGTCTGATGTCAAGACCTTGACATTATGCCGTTGATGATTGTTATTTAAAAGGAATAACCCTTGATAATCAATGTAAATTTTATCAGGGTGAGGTGTGGTAAATAGTCTTTAGCTTGTCATTTTTCTGTCAACAGTTTGTGCTTTGCGCTAGATGTTAAATAAGGTGATGGCTTTTAGGTGTCGATTGCAAAAGATCAACAATAAAAAGTGCCCGTGATTGGGCACTTGGTATTAGAGATGAACTTAAGGCTAACAAGCCTGACTTATCAGCACGTTAAGCTAAGTATCTTAACGTTAGCCCCTTAACATTGGTCCCTTTGAATTAGCGCGTTAAGGTTAGTGCCTTGGCTTGATAGCTTAATCTGGCCATTTGACCTTGATCTTGCAGTTCTAATTCATTGAGTTCGAAGGGCGGCTGTAAACCCGAGGCTTGGATAAGCTTAGGATCTAACATCAGCTTTAACTTCGGCGACTCTGGGGTCAGCCAATTGGCCGCTTGGGTGCGTAGAATCGCCACCTTTTGACCTTCGGCACTGGTGCCCGTTAACGTGCCACTTAAGCCAAAACGTCCCGCCTCGGCGACAGTTAACTCAAAGTTGATTTGGTTAGGCAAGCCTTTATCCCAAACCGTGAGCACTTCGGGCTTGATGCTCGCCGAATTGACATAGGACTTAAAGACAGATTTGACCGTGCGCTGCACAGGTCGGCCATCGACTTGGGTTTGCACTGTGATTTCAATTTCACTGAAACCTGCATTGCTGCTCGAAAGTGCGACGCCCGCGGGGATCACCGCTTGCCATGTCTCCCCTTGTTTTACCATCGCCAGCAGTTGTATATTGCCATCGGCTTGCTTGAGTTTTGCCTGTGGCACAAAGGTGTTATCACTTTGGCTGAGTGCGAGTTCAAGCCCAAGGGTTTGTGCATCCGCCGCGATGGCAGTGGGGGCTTTGACGCTCAGTTGATAGGGCGAGCCTTTTTCCTTCACATTGACTAAGTAGCTGGCGCTCGGTGTTAACGGCTGGCTGACCTGCAGGCGATATTCGCCCGGTGTGGCCTTCGCCGACATTTGCAGCGCACTGGAATCATCGGTTAACCCTGCGCTAGCCAAAGCATCGGCGTTGACCATTGATTTAACTAGTGACTCATTGGTGTTTATCCCACTGCTGTTGGCTGCTTTGCCTTGGGGTGACTGATTAGGGGTAACGCGCTGAATTTGTACGCGCTCAGGGGCAATAGCCTCTGCATGCATTAAGGCGCCAGAGCGGGTATCGCCCCGAGGTGCAATGCGCACTAAGCTCGACGCTTGGCTCATGGTGAGGCCCACGCCTGCATTAAGCTGTGCGCCGGTTACATTGACCCAATACTCGTCACTTTGGCTGGCTTGCTCCAGCTTAAGCATACTCGCTTGATACTCACCGTACAGCGGGGTGATAAAGCTAATGTAATCCGTACTGGTGTTGATGGGCGTGAGTGTTGGGCTGGCAATATTGCTATCGACTAAATCGGTATCGCTCGGCGCGGCTAAGGTTAACCCTTTGGCGTACATTGGGCTGGCATTGGTTTTGGGATCTATGGGTGTGGCTTCATCTTGGCAGGCTGCAAGCAGTCCGCTTAGCGCCAAGACACTGGCAAGTTTGCTGAGTGTGTGCATCTTAGTGCTCCTTAAATGTGGTTGCGGATCAGCGTGTCTAAGTTGAAACACGCCCGGCGGCTCTGCTGATGGCTTAAGGGCTCTTGGCCACGGGTCTTTTGTTTATCAGTAAACCAGACAGTGCCAGCCGCCTTTTGTGAGCTGCAATTTAAGAAGCCGTCGGAGCAGCTATCGAGCCAGTTTTGGGTGGTTTCGAGCGCGACTTGGTATTGATAACCCGCGCAGTAACTGTCGCTGTCCCAAATGGCGGAATCAACATCTGAGCCCACCACGACTTCGAAGGGTTTACCCAGCGATGGGCGACCCGCTGTGCCATTAAGCCAAGCGTTGTTGTAGTTTGCCATCCAACCGACTTGCTGTTGTTTCACCGCATTGCTGCCATAGCCTAAGAGCCAGCCTAAGCTGGTTTCGAACACATTACCTTGGTTCACCGCATCGGCCAGCGGCGTACCAGCACTGGAAGGCGCGATGGCGATAACCTTTGAGGTGGCGTTGATCACTGCAGGATAACGGCTGTCCCACGTTGGGTTAGATAAAATCCACCGCACTACGTTGCCACCATTGGAGTGGGTCAGCAGAATTAAGTCGTCGATATTTTTGGCTTGGATAAAGCTATTGAGCTGCGTGGCCAGACAACCTGCGGCGCTTTCTTCCCACATATATTGGTCAAAGTCGCAGTTGATCACTGTGTAATTGTTTGGCACTGGGATGCCTTGGCGCACTGAGTTAACAAATTCGGGCGTCCAGTAATCGGCTAAGGCATTGGTCTGGTGACCCGTACCATGGATAAAGGCGACTCCGGTTGCGGCTAACGTGACTGGGCTGACAGCGAACAGACCCAAGAGCATGAGGGCTTTTTTGATCTTCATGGCTATATCTCGTGTTGTTGGTCTTGTTGATTGTGGCCGCCAGTCCGTTGCGACAGTTTAGGGCAAGTCAGTTAATGCAGGATCTGCCGTAAATAAGCTTGAAATCGGCTGGCATGGCTCGGTTTATAGGCGCTTAAACGCGGGTTACTCATTTTGGGTAAAACATGACTTAAGGCCTGAATACGACGGGATAGCGTGAATGCGCTAGTTTACGTTGGCATCAAATGTGATTGCCGTAACTTAGCCATTATCAACAGGACTTAACTCAAGCTTATTAACCTAGACGCAACATTTTAAGCTGGCAAGTAAAACAATCATTATAAAATGCAATCGCAGGGTCGCATTTTGAACGGTTCGTTTTAATGTCAAACTAAAGGTTGGTAACCTGATGATAAGCAATACCTAATAAACTAAATTGTGCTTTATCGTGTTTGAAATATCGATTTGCTTACACAAAAGAATTTTCTGTGACACCCGCGTAGTGTTTGAGTTAATCAGTTTATCATTCTGTATATAAAGGTTTTTTGTGACAAATAATTCAAACTCGCCCATTTACTCTGGGATATGGGTATCACTTTAGTGCATTTAAAGACTAAACCGATTAGGCTGAGCTGAGGTAAAGTGGGATAAACGGGATAAGAACCAACATTGCCGAGATGATATTCTTCTTATCTTAATCAGTCATCTGAGCCATGGATTGACTGGGAGTAGAAAAAGTAGCGCGATATGGGCAGGTTTAATCTAAATAGACAACAAACACGGGAGAATAAGTTTGGCGATAGAACATAATAAGATGGTGAGTTGCTTAAGTGGACTGCAATGTCGCACTAATTTCACCATAAAAAACATTACAGAATACATGCTCCCAGAAACCAAAGAGGCTTTCTATTTACACCTCGACGGTAAATCACCAAACTTGATTATTCGCCCCGCATTCGAAGTCTTTTCCGGCGAACTTGCCACTATTGCAGGTGTGCATGCCAAATACGACTATTTCCACAATGCCGAGATGACACGTTTCCCCAAACGTTTACATAAGAGTTTGACCGAAACCCACTATGGCCTTGCCTTTAGTTTTGACACAGTTGAAGCCGTACAGCAATTCATTACCCGTTTGAGTGCGATAGTGAAAGGCGCATAAGCTTTTACTGTATAAATCTTTAATAGAAGGCCGCTTAATTTTTCGATTGAACGGTATCTAAATTTTAACCATGCAGTCCGTGGGTTAAATTCCTCAATATCAATGAAAATGAGGAATTTAACTGCTGCCTTTTTACGCGGCTTTTCAGTATATTCATCAATAGATGAATTTTGCTGGAGCTTGCCATGTCGCTTATTCCCGGTCGCCCAAAGGGGGTTGTGCCATTTACCGCCCAAACTGAATCACAGCCGCAGACTCCTGGTCGTCCGAAAGGGGATTCCGATGCCCGCCAACGCTTAATTATCGCAGCCCTAAATCTCTTCAGTCATCGCAGTTATCCCAGCGTTTCTACCCGTGAAATTGCCCGCGAAGCCGAGGTTGATGCCGCACTTATTCGTTATTATTTTGGTTCAAAAGCGGGCCTGTTCGAACAAATGGTGCGGGAAACCCTTGAGCCGGTATTAGCGCGTTTTCGCGAAATATCCGCTGCGGATGCCCCTAACAACTTGGGTGAACTTATGCAGACATATTATCGCGTTATGGCACCTAATCCGGGATTGCCACGGTTGATTATACGGGTGTTACAGGAAGGCGATGGCTCAGAACCCTATCGCATTATGTTGTCTGTTTTTGAGCAAATTTTATCCCTCTCGCGGCAATGGCTCGAATCCACATTAGTCAATGCGGGGCTATTGAAGGAGGGATTAGATCCCGATTTAGTACGCCTCAGTTTCGTGAGTCTGATGGTTTTTCCGCTTATTGCGCCCCCGGTGTTAATGCGTCAGTTCGGCTTTTTTAGTGCCGATGCTGATGGTTTACAGCGTCTAGCGCTGCACAATATGCAGGTTTTTACCCAAGGTGTACTGCGTGAACCGAGGAAGTCGTAATGAGTGTGAATTTTAAAATTCTGACGCACGTGAGTGTGGGTTGTGTGATCTTGCTATTAGTCGGCTGCACCGAAGCGCCGCCCAGAGTGCTTGGCACTGTCGAGCGGGACAGGCTGACACTTACCGCGCCCGTAGGTGAGTTGATTACTCAAGTGAATGTGGTTGAAGGTCAACAGGTTAAGGCGGGTGAGGTGTTAATTCAGCTCGATACAACCTCAGCCAATGCGCGCCTTGCCCTGCGCCAAGCCGAGCTTGAACAGGCTAAAGCTAAACTTTCTGAGGCGGTCACAGGTGCGCGTTTAGAGGATATAGAACGCGCCAAGGCCGTGCTCGACGGGGCAAATGCCAGCGTGAAAGAGGCTCAGCGAGCCTTTGAACGAACAAACCGTTTATTTGTCACTAAAGTACTTAGCCAAGCGGATTTAGATACGGCCCGTGCGGCGCGGGATACCAGTTTCGCTAAACAAGCTGAGGCGCAGCAAAGCCTGCGATTGCTAGAAAATGGCACCCGTAGTGAGCAGCTTGAACAAGCTAAAGCCGCGGTGGCTGCAGCTCGCGCCAGTGTCGAACTTGAACAAAAAACCTTAGCAGACTTGAGCTTAGTAGCGGCGCGTGATGCCGTTGTCGATACGTTGCCTTGGCGAGTCGGTGATCGCATTGCCGCAGGCACCCAGTTGATTGGTTTGCTGGCGAGCGATAATCCCTATGTGCGGGTTTACCTGCCCGCGACTTGGTTAGACAGAGTGAAGGCGGGTGATAGCGTCAATATTCTTGTGGATGGCCGCGAGATACCGATTGCTGGCACTGTGCGCAATATCCGCAGTCAACCTGCTTACACGCCATTTTATGCGCTGAATGAACGTGATCGAGCGCGGCTGATGTATTTGACCGATATCACTATTTCCGCCACAGATCAGGACCTACCTACTGGCATGGCATTAGAAGTTGAACTCGATGTGCTGCAACTCGATGTGCTGCAAGGAGTGCAGCAAAAAGTGGAGCAGCCATGAAAAGCGCTGATTTTGCTATCGAGACCCAAGGGATGACCCGCGCCTTTGGTGGCGTCAATGCGGTGGAAAACCTCGACCTCGCCATTCCCAAGGGGACCATTTATGGGTTTCTCGGCCCCAATGGCTGCGGAAAATCGACTTCAATTCGCATGTTAACTGGGTTGCTGAGTCCCACATCGGGGAATATTCGTGTTTTGGGTGAAACCTTACCCGGCGCCGAGGAAAAACTGCGCCGCCGCATTGGTTATATGACGCAAAAATTCTCCCTGTACGACAATCTTTCGGTGCGGGAAAACTTAGAGTTTGTCGCGCAAATTTATGGCCTTAACCGCCGAGCATCAAAGCTGCGGATAGCCGAGTTAGTCATGCTATACGATTTAGTCGGCCGCGAGAAACAAATGGCGGGCTCCATGAGTGGTGGCCAGAAACAGCGTTTGGCCTTAGCGGCAGCGACCTTACATCACCCCGAATTATTGTTTCTCGATGAGCCGACATCGGCGGTCGATCCTGAAAATCGACGCGAGTTTTGGGAGCGCTTATTCGATCTCTGTGCCCAAGGCACCACGATACTGGTCTCGACTCACTATATGGATGAGGCCGAGCGTTGCCATGGTCTTGCGATTTTAGAGCGGGGGATAAAACGCGCCGACGGTTCACCCCAGCAGCTGATGGCGGCGATGGGGGCTCGGGTGGTTGAGATATCAGGGGACGACTTACGCACTTTAAAACAATCATTGATCAGCGAGTCCGCGGTATTGTCGGCGGCGCAAATTGGCAGTCGTTTGCGGGTGTTAGTGCGCAGCGATATTGAAGATCCGCTCGCTTGGCTTAAACCAAGAGTTGCCAGCCGGACGATGGAAGAAGTGCGCGCTAGCTTAGAAGATGTGTTTGTCACTTGTACTGGCGAGCGCTTGGCTGGGGTTTCCAAGGGAGAGACTGACCATGTGGCGTAGGATTTTTGCGATTGTGGTCAAAGAGCTGCGGCAGTTGTCGCGGGATCGCATGACCTTTGGCATGATAGTCATGATCCCGTTAGTGCAACTGATGTTGTTTGGTTATGCGATCAATACCGATGCTCGCCATCTGCCTGCTGGGTTAGTTAATTTGAGTGATTCTGCCTACAGTCGCGCACTGGTTAAGGCGGTGGAAGCAACGCAGGTCGTAGATTTTAAGCAGCGATATTTAAGTGCCGCCGAGGCTGAGGCGGCGATTACTCGCGGCGAAGTTAAAGCTGTGCTGTATTTGCCCGCCGATCTCGATGAGCGCTTAGTGCGTCACCCAAGCTTTGTGGGTCAGCAATATTTAACCCAATCCTATATCGCACAACCCGCTGGCCAATGGCTGGTGGATGGTTCAGATACGGTTGTCGCTTCAACTATTCGTAGCCTAAGGCAAATGCCACTGGATGAAGTCGCAGGAAGAACACTAAAAACGGCGATGCCGAGTTTTGAAGTGGTGCAATATTTCAATCCCGAGCAACGCTCTGTGGTCAACATAGTGCCCGGTCTGTTGGGGGTGATTTTGACTATGACCATGGTGATGTTTACTTCCGCCGCCATAGTGCGTGAGCGCGAGCAGGGCAATATGGAGTTTTTGATCACTACGCCTGTGCGGCCACTCGAGTTGATGCTGGGTAAAATCGTTCCCTATGTGATGGTTGGCTTTGTGCAAGTGACCATTATCCTGAGCGCAGGGCATCTGTTGTTCGATGTGCCCATTCGCGGCGGGCTTGATTCTATCGCCCTTGCCGCTATGTTGTTCATTTGCGCCAGTTTAACCTTAGGATTAGTGATTTCGACCATAGCGAAAACCCAGTTGCAATCGATGCAGATGACGGTATTTATTCTCCTTCCATCGATTCTCTTGTCGGGATTTATGTTCCCCTACGAAGCCATGCCTATCGCGGCGCAATGGATTGCCGAAGCCTTACCCGCAACCCATTTTATGCGCATGTCACGGGCCATAGTGCTGCGCGATGCCCAAGTGATGGATCTGCAATTTGATGCCCTGTGGATGATAGGTTTTACCTGTGTCGGGCTATTTATCGCCAGCATGAGATTTTCGAAGCGCTTGGATTAACCCTGTACTGAGTTTCATCATCAAGGGCAAAGTGCCGAGTTTTGATATAGCGCAAATTATCAGTAAACAGTCGCGCTAAGCCATTGAAATCGATGTTGCTTAATTAGGATATCCCTTACACTGCCGCTAGGGCGATTGCCGCCATCATGCTTAGCGAAGGGAATTCATTATGCCTCCAATCATTTGTCATAGCGCGCTCGATGCGGTTGCTTTAATTCAAAGCGGCGAGACGCTGTGGACTCATTCCATGGGCGCTACTCCGCGCATTTTATTAGATGCGTTGGCGCAGCATGCTCTCACCAAAGAAAATCTCACCCTGTTACAGTTACATACTGAAGGCGCCGAATCCTTAAGCCATCCCAGTTTACAGGGGCATTTACGCCATCGATGTTTTTTCGGTGGGCTGCCAACGCGGGCATTACTGCAAAGTGGTGACGCGGATTATGTGCCGATTTTCCTGTCTGAAGTGCCTAAGTTATTTCGTTCCGGCGAGCAAAAAATTGATACCGCAATTATCCAAGTGTCGCCACCCGATAAGCATGGCATGTGTTCCTTAGGCATTTCGGTTGAAGCAACGCTCGCAGCTTGCCAAGTCGCGGGTAAGATCATCGCTCATATTAATCCACAAATGCCGCGCACCCATGGCGACAGCTTTATCCATATCGACCGTTTTGCCGCTGTGTATGAGCAGAGCGCGGCGTTACCCATTCATTCCTTCGCGACGGGGGATGCGGTGAGCTTGGCGATCGGTAAAAATGTTGCCCAATTGGTGCGTAATGGCGATTGTTTGCAAATGGGTATAGGTGCGATCCCTGATGCCGTGCTGTCTTGCTTAACCGAACATAAAGACTTAGGCGTCCACACTGAGCTATTTTCTGACGGTATATTGCAACTGGTTGAAAAGGGCGTGATTAACAACAGCAAGAAGCGTTTTTATCCGGGAAAACTCGTCACTGGTTTCGCCCTGGGTAGCCAGAAATTATACGACTATGTTGATGATAATCCTGCGGTCATCTTTATGGACATAGAACAAGTTAACGACACGGCCATTATCCGTAAAAATCCCAATGTGATGGCGATTAACTCGGCGCTGCAGGTCGACCTTTCAGGCCAAGTGTGTGCCGATTCCATTGGCACTAAAATCTATTCAGGTGTTGGCGGCCAGATGGATTTCATCCGCGGAGCAGGGTTATCTGAAGGTGGTCGTTCTGTGATTGCGCTGCCCAGCACTGCCGCGGGGGGAACGCTTTCTCGCATTGCAAGCGTGTTATCACCTGGCGCAGGGGTTGTCACCACTCGTGCCCATGTGCATTACATTGTGACCGAATACGGCGCCGCCAATCTACGCGGCCGTTCACTGCGCGAACGGGCACAAGCGCTGATCGCCATCGCTCACCCAGATTTTAGGGAACAATTAAGTCGTGATGCCTTTGAGGTGTGGGGATTAAGACTTCTTTGAGTGATTGCTTGAATCTGAATCGTTGCCTGTTGTAAATCGAGTGCAGTTGCTTCCGTGACACGCCGTGAAGCCATCCATGGCGGCTCTACGATGACATCCATGTCATCGAAGGTCACGTCAGCTACTACATTCGATTCTTATTATAAAATTTGATATTTATCATCATCTTTGAGTCGGTTTAAAGAATAGTTAAAATTTTAATTTGATAGAGGTGCTAACCATTTGAAAATTTTTGGGGCTTACTTTTATTAATATTGCTAAGTTTAGCGGCATTTAAAATCAATCATATATTGTAAGGTTGATGTTCAGGCTGCAGGTTTGGAGGCTGAGCGTGTGCATTTTGTTGGTTTAGTTAAGGTAAACGTGCAGTACATCAATTAAAGGTTAGCTTCAAAAAGGAATCTGAATGACCAAGGATCAAGATTGTAATAGTAGGAATATACCTCTCCCTATTCAACGAGAGGTTAGGCAACGTTGTGGCTTCGGTTGTGTTATCTGCGGAATGCCACTCTATGAATATGAGCATATGGAGGAATGGGCTAGCGTTAAGCGCCATGTCGCTGAAGAAATAACGCTATTGTGCGATCAACACCATAGAGAAAAAACGGGTGGGTTCCTGCCCAAAGAAATGGTACGCAATGCTGATTCAGATCCATTTAATCTTCGTGAAGGCGTTTCTAAACCATACTGCCTTCATTTTTCGGGAAAAACTGCTGAAATTGAGATTGGCGGAAATAGCTTCACATGTGAGGATCAAGGATATGGAACCGCAATGGTACCTATTAGCGTAGATGGTACTCCCTTGATTGGGCTGGTTATGGCGGATGGACATTTACTCTTAAATCTTGTTATTTTTGATGAATTTAATGCACCAGTTCTTCATATTAAAAATAATCAGCTTTATTACTCTACTGCACCATGGGATATCCAGCTAGTTGGTACAAGGCTTTCAATTCGGGAGGCACATCGTAAGATACTTATAGAGATAGACTTCAAACCACCAAATAAAGTTGTTATAAAACGAGGCCGATTTTTAAGAAATGGGGTAGAGATTTTAGTAAGGCCGAGTAATATTTTGATTACAAATAATGCAACCTTGCTCAGTGGTTGTCATGCGCATAATTGTTACGGCGGCTTAATTGTCGGTCATCACGAACAAAGTTTAGGTGGCTTTATGGCATTAGGTTGTCTACCTCGGTATCTCGGTGATCGTTCCGAAGCTCTTAAGTTTGAACGTGAATCAATGGCTGAAATTGAAGTGAACAAGTCTAACAATAATAAGGGTGGTGTGAATGCGACCCGCTGTTGATGTGTCAGCCGTTATTGATAAGTTTATATAAGAAGATCAAAGAGTTAAGGTAGTGACAGTGTATTTGGGTTAAATATTTGTTCTGGCTGGGTCGAAGATATGTGCAAAGGTTAACTGAATTAAGCACTGGCATGTAAGTGACCGTTGGCGGCATGGATGCCGTCGTCGAGCCCTCATGGACGAGTTCACGGCGTGTCACTGGAATGATAGTGCTTAATGTCTAACTTGGAATAACGTCAACAGCCCAATAAATCCTGTCTTGCTTTGTATAACTGCTCTCTGTTGTTTAAAGAAACGAAGCTATTTCCCCATGCATTCTGCTAACAGTTTGACGAAAAAGTCGCTGCCTTTGCGTTCGCAAAAGGCGATATTGCGCTCTGGGATGGTTTCGGGATCGTTGTAGTTAGCAAGGGCTAACTCCATGCTGGCTTCGCGGATGATGTGCAGGGTTGGGTAGGGCGCGCGGTTGGTGAAGTTGGCTGCCCCGTCCTGTGGTTCGCCATCGAAACAATAGTCTGGGTGAAAGGTGGCGAGTTGGTAAGTGCCTTCGTACTCGTGTTCGATAAGCGTATCGGTTGCCATGTCGATGAGGTCGAGATAAGCATAAAACCCCTCAAAACCACGGGGCAGAATAAACAGTGTGGTTTCGGATTCGGGGTGGGCGTCGAGGTATTGGCATTCTTCGATCAATGCCTTGAGTACTAGTTTGACTTTAGTTTGTTCCACCACCAGATACCGAATACTGCCGCGTTCGACTTCTTGTCTGGCGAAGGGGCAAATATTGTATTTCATGATCACTTTTTTCACCCAGTTGTCGGTTTGTTGAGTGATCATGTCAATTTCGTTCATGGCGGTCGTTTGCTCGTGCTTAAAAATTAGGGGGCGATCATAGGGATGATAGACGCCACAAGCAAGAGCGCCATGCTGATATTAAAAATCTTCTGTTGGCGCTCATTTTTTAAAATGCGTTTAAGGGCTACACCAAAGCCGAGCCAGACGATAGCGCAGGGAAATGCGACGCACAAAAATACCGTTGCGATAGTGATGACCTGCGGGGTCAAATCCTGCTGTACTGACGTGAATGTCGCAATCGCGCCCACGGCCATGATCCAGCCCTTAGGGTTGACCCATTGAAAGGCCGCGGCTTGGATAAAACTGAAGGGTTTAGCAATGGCTTTGCCTTCCATCTTGCTACTGCTGTTGGCAATCAACCAAGACAGATACAAAAGGTAACCTATGCCGACGACTTTAATCACTTGATGGATGATAGGATAGCTTTGGAATAGGGCGCTCAAGCCCAAACCTATCGCGAGGATCATCGTCGGGAAGCCAAGGCTTATTCCCATAAGATGCGGAATACTGCGTTTTACGCCAAAGTTTACCCCTGAGGTCATCAGCATAATATTGTTAGGCCCTGGGGTGATCCCCGATGAAAAGGCAAACAACGCGATAGCGAGTATTAACTCCATAGATAGATCCACACCTTTTATTTTAGTTTTATGGCATTGTGATTATTTGCCGCATTGAGCCTGCGATTTACTCATCAGACGGTACGCAATACTGTGTTGCTATTATTTATAATTGCGACATTTGATTGCAACGCAGGCGAGGCATTCTAGCGATTAAATGTTGCCGCGCCTATACGACATAGCGAGTTTATAAACTAAAAAGAATAACAAAATATGTACATGCCTCGATGGGATTAATGGCGTGAGAATAAGGCTAGCGAGTTTGATGGTTCTCTGTGTTAGCACGAATATCAAGATATATTGGAATATGCTGATTTAACACTATGATGGATATCAGCTTTCAGTTTTAGTAATAGCAACTATCCTTAGACAGCATTTTATAGATTGAGGTAACAGGGCATGATGAATCCATCATTACATAGTGAGCTAAGTGGAGTGCTAAATCGACAGTTCAGTCGAGTTCCTTGCTGGGTTCCCGACCGAGTGTTAAGTCGGTATTTGAGAGTGTTAATACTGCTTTTTAGCAGCGTTTTAGGTCTTACTGGGTGCGTGACTGTGACGGATAACGCGGCGCAGCCGTTGCGAACCACAATCGTGATGTCTGGCGATCTCAGTGAATTACCGTCAACGGCAATGACATTCACTTGGCATCCTAAATTTCAAAAAATCATCACAGATAAACGCTTAGATCCGCAGCCAGTGTTGCAACACATGCAAGCCGTATTAAAGCAAACTTTGCAGAGTAAGGGATATCGCTGGGTCGAAGATCCACTACTGGCGGATTTTCAGGTTGGCTTTGGCGTCGCTATGGGAACTGAAATGAGCGATGAACAAATTTTGGCAGTGACAGGGTTAGTCGCTGGGCTGTCAACCGACGGTGTGAATATCCAAAAGTATGACAAAGGTACCGTGGTGATAGCGCTCTTTAAACCCACTAAAATACAGGGCGTTGATGAGCCAATTTGGCGAGTGCTTGCCCAAGGTTTTGGCAACATTAAAAAGATGGATGAGCTAACCGAAAATTTCGACAGTCTCATTGCCAGTATGTTGGCCAATATGCCGTCGGTTAATGTGGCTCCTTAGTCAGCGTTTGAGCTTTAGTTCAGTTCTAAGTGAATTGAGTCAGCATTTTGGTTGGAGCATTCGCCAGATAAACGGGATTAGTGCTTAATTGAGGTGTCTTGGTCCCATGTTTGTGGTGCTAGCTCCCATTTTTGAACTGTGGGACATGGTACTTTAGTGACAGCCATCTCAATAAAGGGCGCGACAGTGAAAACTGCCGCGCTTTTTCATTTTAATGGAGGGAGGTTCCATTTTGATTTCAGACTGTTTCAGTCGTGCTCGACTGTGATCTCGTAGGATGAAAACTTACGAATGTTAATCACGCCCGTATCAAACATTAAATACTGCCCCTTTATCCCCTGCAAAATTCCGCTGACGACCACATCTTTATCGAAATTGTGCGAAGTGATCTTTTTCGGAAAGGTGTCAATTGGATAATGAATTGGCTGAATCGTTTCGTGCAAACGCTCGATACTGTAATCGCCTTTTTGCATGCCGATTTCGTGTAACTTAGCCTCAATTTGTGGGATCAGTTCCGCAGCCTTAGCATTTAAATCAATATCGTCGGCATGGCCTTTTAACATGGCTTGCCAATGGGTTTTATCATTAACCAGTTTTGCCAATTCTACTTCGACTAAGCCTGAGAGCTGCCTTGTTGAGACTTTAAAAATCGGTAAACCTTGGGTAGCACCTTGGTCAATCCAACGAGTGGGCAGTTGAGTGTGGCGGGTAATGCCGACTTTAACGCCCGAAGTATTCGACAGATATACATAATGCGGCACAAAACAGTGGCTCTGGGCCCACTCTGGTTCGCGGCAAGTGCCTTGGTCGTAATGACAAGTTTCCGGCTTCATGATGCACATATCGCAACTCGCCAGCTTTTGCATACAGACAAAACAATGGCCCTGCGAGTAACTCTTCTTGCTCTTTTTACCGCAGTTGCAGCAGAAGATATTACCCGTGTGGGTCAAAGTTAATTGCTTGCCTATCAATGGATTGAGCGGGAGTAACTCATCACCGACAACGAGTTGATATTGCACTTGTTGCGCGTCATCTAACTGCACGCGCATCTTTTTTAGCGTTCCTAACATGGTCATCCTAATGTGTTGCGTTCTGGTGCAGCTTAGTCGCTCATCATGCGGTCTAGTGCACGCTTTCGTTATATCGTCATTGCGTGGCCGTCAGTATACAAGATTATCCAAGTCAGTTTAGATAGGATTTTTCGATAAGTAAGTCGATAAGTGAGTCGATTGACTGAGTGCACCTAAACCTCTTTTGTTTTACTTAACCATTTGTACACTAAGGCAATAATACCGAAAGTAAGCAAGGCTACTGGTAAGTAAATGATTATGCTCATAAATTGTGTTTGGTATTTTGTTGCTAATTGGGTATGGCTAATGAGATACCCAAAACCAACAACGGAAAAAATCCACACCATTGAGCTGATGAAGTTAATGAGTAAAAAACGACGGGAAGAAATACCCGTTGCACCTAAAATATAGGGGTAAACGGTACGAACAAAAGGAATATAACGTGCGAGTAGCAGGGTTATCACTCCATAGTTATCAATAAGGTGGGTCGCTTTTTCCTGATGTTTGATATCAATATTCGACAGCAGTTTTTGGTAAATTTGGGTATGCCCTAAAAATCGACCCTGTAAATAACCTATAGCTGTACCTGTAAAGGTTGCTAGAACCAATAACGGCATAATACCGATATGAAGAATATCTTGATAAATCAGCACTCCAGTGAGAAAGAGTAGGCTATCTCCGGGTAAAAATGCGGTGGGAATAAAGCCATTTTCTAACACTAAAAAGCCACAAATTAATGCGCTGACCATGAGGGCGATTTTAGGATTGGCTAAAACCGCCAGATCATTGTGTATCATGGCTTGGGCCAGTTCGTATAACTGCTCCATACGTACTACTCCCTAAAATAATTGATAAAACATAAAGATGGAAAAGCTCGAAAGCGGCAATTTTGAACCTGAGCTATGGTGTTTCGTGGGTTATTCTACCAAGGGAGCATGAATCGAAAGGCAGTTACAACATTAAATTTTGTTGGTGTTAGTGTGTTTATGGTTCAGTAATCGGGTTTTGTGGGCTTTTTATAGTAAAAATATTAAGCATTATTATAGGGTTAATAAATTTTAAATGATGACATCAACTTACAAACCCATTTGCCAGATTCCTATGCGCATTCCAACTATCCAGTATTGATTGTACTGGCTTAACTTAATTTGAACACCTTGCTGCGAATGTCGGTTTTTAAGCATTGTTTTTAAGCGCACTTTAAGTGCTGTTTGAAAGTGCCATTGCGAGTGCACTCTCTAAATGTGTTGGCGTGCCAAGTGTTACATCTCAGTAAAAGTTAACAAAATTAACGGCTTAATCTATCGAGCACGAGATCATCCCCAAGAGCATAGAGGGATTCTACCAGTTGATCTTCTTGGGCGAGATCTGTGAGTCCAAGGCCAATGGTGGCCCGAAAGAGTGCTATACCTGTGTGGCCTGCGGTTTCATATTGACTACTAAACTGCTCGATATTGATGCCAATTGCATTGATTTTATTGGATATATCGAGCACGAGTCCGGGTCTGTCATAGGCCACTAGGTTGTAACTTAAGCGTTTGATGGGCTTAAGGGCGACCGAGGTTTTGGAGTAGGTGAGGGACAGGCTATCGATGCATTCTAGGGCCTCAATGAGCTCGTCCATGCGCAGTGACGGCACTTCGAGTAACAATATCGCGGCAAAGACACCGTCAATATGGCGTAATTCTGAGTCGAGCCAGTTGCCGCCATGACGACTTACAGCATGGGCGATTTGTTCTACTAATCCTTTTCTATCAGGTGCTTGTAGTGTGATTAAGTATCGTAGCATAGTGACTGACTCCTATTTTTTGTAAAAGGCACCTGTTTTAAAACGGGGTGTAACACAACTGTCATCTTTGCGTCATATAATCCAACGCACTTAGAATAAAGGATGTTGTTATTGCTCAGTTTACGTTCAAACAGTGTAAGCATAGCACTCGGCAAATCCTAGCGAAAAAACTCGCTAGCTATTAATAATAGAGGTTCTTAATGGAAAGTCAGGTCACTCAACCTGGTTCTGCATCGCACAGTATGCTTAAAGGCGGACGCTCGAATCGCAGGGCATTTAAGGATAAAGCGGCGCAAATCAGCGTCACTATTGGCGGCACTATGGTATTTGTCGCCTTATTGTTGATCTTCTTTTATCTGTTGTATGTGATTAAACCCATTTTCGACAGTGCTGATGTCACACCCGTTAAGAGTGTGAGCTATCAACACGCGGATGTGCCGACCTTAATGGTGGGTGCTGAAGAGCAAAATGAGGTGATGTACCGTGTGAGCGTTCATGGTCAAGTGGACTTCTATACTGTTGCCGACGGTAGCTTACTTTCTAGCTTTACCCCGACGTTACCAGCGGGTGTTACAGTCACCAGCGCCGCCGTTGCTGTACCGAGCGAACAACGTTTTGCGCTGGGACTAAGTAATGGTCAGGTCATAGTGGCGGGCCTAGAGTTTGGTTTAACGTACCCTAATAACAAACGTTTAATCACACCTAAACTGCGTTATCCCGCAGGTGAAACCCCCATAACAGTCGATGAGACGGGCAGCGCGATTCATAAGCTGACCTTCACTTATAGCTCAGACAAAATGAGTTTTGCTTATCAAGATGAAAGAGGTGTTTGGCGCCTCACTCGTCTCGAAGGGCAAGAGAACATGATGACTGAAGAAGTGGAGTGGGTTTCTACGACGTCACAAATTCAAGATGCGCCGAAGAAAGTCTCCCACGAGCTGATGACGCCCGATCAACGTCAATTGATGTTGCAAACTGGCAATAAAATTTTCGTGTACGACATCCGTGATACTGACAGCTTAGATCTGCTGCAGGTGATTGATGTTGAACGTGCTAAGGCACAAGTCAATAACGTGGCTTTGCTGGCGGGTGCGAGTTCATTACTGGTCAGTTATGACACAGGTATTGTGGCGCAGTACTTCCAAGTTAATGGTGAAAAAGGGCGTTTATATCAAGAGATTCGTCAGTTTGATGACTTACCGCCCATCAGCTCGATTACCTCTGAATTCTACCGTAAGAGTTTTGCGACTGTGAGCCCTAAGGGTGAGCTAACACTACTCTATACCACGAGTCATCGTGAACTGTTTGATGCAAAGTTTGACCTTAAAAACCCCGGTAAAATGGGCTTTACCCCACGCTCAAACGGCATAGTCGTTGAGGCGGACAAAAAGCTGCATATCTTCAGTGTGGAAAACTCCCACCCAGAAGTGTCATGGAGCGCTATGTGGGACAAGGTGTGGTATGAAGGTTATCCAGAGCCTAAATATGTATGGCAATCGACCTCAGGTTCTGACGATTTCGAAGCTAAGCTGAGCTTAATGCCATTGGCCTACGGCACAATGAAAGCGGCATTTTATGCCATGTTATTTGCCGTGCCTTTATCCGTTGCTGGTGCGATTTACACGGCTTACTTTATGTCGCCTAAGGTGCGCGGTTTCGTGAAACCGACCATTGAAATCATGGAAGCATTACCAACGGTGATTTTAGGCTTCTTGGCGGGTCTGTGGTTAGCGCCACTGATTGAAGAGCATCTCCCCGGCATTTTAATTCTACTGATCTTATTGCCGACCTCGATACTCACGTCTGCCTATGGCTGGAGTAGGTTGCCGGGTAAGTGGAAACAACGTTTACCCGAAGTGTACCAAGAGCTGATGTTAATCCCTGTGGTCTGTTTCGTGGGGTGGTTCTCTTTTGCGGTCAGCCCAATCATCGAAGTGGCGCTGTTTGATGGTAATACCCGTCAATTCATCACTAACGAACTGGGGATCACCTTCGACCAACGTAACGCGCTGGTGGTCGGTATTGCCATGGGCTTTGCGGTGATCCCAACGATTTTCTCCATCGCTGAAGATGCCATTTTCTCTGTACCGCGTCATTTATCTAACGGCAGCTTAGCCTTAGGTGCGACGCCTTGGCAGACATTGACACGCGTGGTGTTGTTAACCGCAAGTCCGGGGATTTTCTCGGCCATTATGATGGGCCTTGGCCGTGCCGTTGGCGAGACCATGATTGTACTGATGGCCACTGGTAACACTGCCATCATGGAATGGAGTGTGTTCGAAGGGATGCGAACCTTGGCGGCAAACATTGCGGTTGAAATGCCTGAATCGGCTATCGGTAGCTCGCATTATCGTGTGCTCTTCCTTGCTGCGTTCGTACTATTCATCTTTACATTCTTCTTTAACACCATTGCAGAAGTGGTGAGACAGCGTCTACGTGAACGCTATAGCTCGCTGTAACGGGGATAAGACAATGACATTAAATACTATTTCGCCAGTGACCTTGAGAGGTTTGTGCAATGGGTAAGTGGGTAAAATCAGGCTCGCCATGGATATGGATGACGGGCGGTGCCGTGAGCATCAGTTTGATTGCCGTCTTAGGCTTATTATTGTTAATCGCATGGCGCGGCTTAAGTTACTTTTGGCCTGCAACCGTTTACCAGTGGGAGCTTGAAGATAACACGGGTGTACGTTCGACCTTAATTGGTGAGGTTTACGATAGGGAAGAAGTACCGACTGAGCGTTTGATTGCTGCTGGACATGTGTTTAAGCAACATCCGGGCGAGTTTGTGACCCGTTACTTAGTGAAAACCGGTAACCGTGAATTTGTGGGTTTGGATTTCCGCTGGATATTAGGTACGGACATTGTTAGTCGTTCTGTGCCAAGCGAGGTTGCACTGATCGAGCGGGCTAAAAACGGTAACTTCTACGGTTATCCGATAGCCGTGATTGAAAATGGCAAGCGTCTTGATTTAGTGAATGATGCGATTGAATCCTCCTTAATGGAGCATATCGAACGCGCAGTTGCCTTATCGGACAAAGCGGTTGATTTGCAGAAGCAAGATATTGGTTCGATTAACTACGCCATTGAAAAATTGCGTTTGCAGGAGCGTCGTTTCGAGCTGGATGGGGAACTGACCGACAGTATTAAAGCTGAGTTGGTCGCCAAGAGAGCTCAACTGCAAGAAGATTACTTAGTGCTTGAAAAAGCGTTATTTGCCCTGCGTGATGATGCGGCGCGTGACTCGGTTATCGTCCGAGATATGCGCGGCGAAGAAGTTGAACTGAAGCTCGATACCGTTCTCGATGTGACCTATGTGAATCACTTAGGACTCATAGGCAAAATTGGTAAGTGGTTTGTCGGTATTGGACGCTTTATGAGTGACGACCCGCGTGAAGCCAACACTGAGGGCGGCGTGTTCCCCGCGATTTTCGGCACTGTATTTATGGTGATGTTGATGGCGGTTATCGTGACGCCATTTGGCGTGGTCGCGGCGGTTTATCTACATGAATATGCTAAGAAAGGCCCTATTACTAAGATGATCCGCATTGCGGTAATCAACTTAGCGGGTGTGCCCTCGATTGTGTATGGTGTATTCGGTTTAGGTTTCTTCGTGTACATGATGGGCGGTTCCATCGACCAATTGTTTTACGCTGAAGCTTTGCCTGCTCCTACCTTTGGTTCGCCAGGGGTGATTTGGTCGGCATTAACCCTCGCGATTTTGACGCTGCCAGTGGTTATTGTGTCGACTGAAGAAGGGTTAAGTCGTATTCCAAGTGCAGTGCGTCAAGGTAGTTTGGCACTGGGCGCGACTAAGGCTGAAACCCTGTGGCGGATTGTGATACCGATGGCGAGTCCAGCGATCATGACGGGTTTGATTTTAGCGGTCGCTCGTGCTGCCGGTGAAGTGGCACCGCTGATGTTGGTGGGTGTCGTTAAATTAGCGCCAACTTTACCACTGGACTTTAACTTCCCGTTTGTGCATTTAGAACGTAAGTTCATGCACTTAGGGTTCCATATATATGATGTGGGCTTCCAGAGTCCTAACGTTGAAGCGGCACGTCCTCTGGTGTATGCAACCTCTTTCTTGCTGGTGTCTGTGATTGTGGCACTCAACTTGACGGCCATTAGCGTGCGTAACCACTTACGTGAAAAATATCGTTCGCTTGAGCACTAATCAGCGATTATCCTGAAAGTATTAGGACTAAATATGATTTCTATAGATTCGACAGCAATGAAAACCAATAACTTTGATTTAGCTAACTTAAGCCAGAACGACACCGCGCTGGAGATCCGTAACTTAGATTTGCGCTATGGCGATAAGCAAGCGCTGTTTAATGTATCGATGAAGATCCCCAAGAAGCAAGTCACTGCCTTTATCGGCCCCAGTGGTTGTGGTAAATCGACACTATTGCGCTGTATTAACCGCATGAATGACTTAGTTGATAATTGTCATATCGGCGGCGAGATATTGCTGCACGGCCAGAATATTTACGACAAAAAGATTGACGTCGCGGCTCTGCGCCGTAATGTCGGTATGGTGTTCCAACGCCCAAATCCTTTCCCTAAGTCGATTTATGAAAACGTTGTTTATGGCTTGAGATTGCAAGGGCTGAATAACCGTCGTGAACTCGACGAAGCGGCTGAGCGTTCATTGCGCGGCGCGGCGATTTGGGACGAAGTTAAAGACAGATTGCACGATAACGCCTTTGGTTTGTCTGGCGGTCAACAGCAACGTCTGGTGATTGCCCGTGCGATAGCCATTGAGCCAGAAGTGTTATTACTCGACGAACCAACATCGGCACTCGATCCGATTTCGACGCTGACGATTGAAGAGTTAATCACTGAGCTTAAGACGAAATACACTGTGGTTATCGTGACTCATAACATGCAACAGGCGGCGCGGGTATCGGATCAAACGGCCTTTATGTATATGGGTGAATTAGTTGAATATGCTGATACTAATACGATTTTCACCACGCCGAAAAAACGTAAGACTGAAGATTACATCACAGGACGTTACGGTTAATCGCTTGAGTATCGGATAAGGCCACCACGGCTTGGTATGGGTCAACAGTTAAGTAACAGGTTGGAACGCAATGGAAAACATGAATTTAAGTAAGCACATTTCGGGTCAGTTCACCGCTGAACTGGATGATATCCGTAATCGAGTGCTCGCCATGGGTGGCTTGGTTGAACGTCAGCTAGAGCAAGCGATTGATGCCTTAAGTGCCCTCGATGCCGAGTTAGCCCAGCGGGTGATTGCAGGCGATCATAAGGTCAATGCGATGGAAGTCTCCATTGACGAAGAATGCACGCGTATTATTGCTAAGCGTCAACCTGCGGCCAGTGATTTACGCTTGATTATCGCTATTTCAAAAACCATCGCCGATCTTGAGCGTATTGGTGATGCCTGTGTGCGGATTGCAAAAGCAGCATTAGATAAACGTTTGAATAATCAGCAGCCTTTGTTAGTTAGCATTGAAAATATGGGGCGTCATGCGACTCGGATGTTGCATGCGACTTTAGATGCCTTGGCCCGTATGGATGCCGATACCGCGTTAGAGCTGCATAAAGAAGATGCTAAGCTTGACCGTGAATATGAAGGCATTATTCGCCAGTTAATGACCTATATGATGGAAGATCCGCGTTCAATCCCAGACATACTCGACGTATTATGGGCTGCACGCGCAGTAGAGCGTGTCGGTGACCGCTGCAAAAATATCTGTGAATACATCATCTACTACGTAAAAGGTAAAGACGTTCGCCATACTTCCTACGAAGATATGGAAAAGGACATGAAAGGCTAACACAAGTATTAATCTGCTATTGTAATGCCATTCGCTGAATAAAACGCTCTACAGTCTCTGTGGAGCGTTTTGCTTTTAGGGCTTTTAAATGCGGCTTAATAAATGCCGACTGCTTTTATAGACTGATTTGACAGTACTAATAGCAATGATGAGTCAATTCGATTTGGTAAAAACGCATTGGAAAATTCTGCAGGCTAGTATAGCTGAGTGAACTGTCATTTTAGTTGCTAGGCGTTGGCTGGTATCCACACATACAGGCTTGCCATAGTACTTACTCACCGACACGGTGAATAGAAACCTAGGGTTTCTGAGCTTATGAACGAGAGCCATGGACGGCGAACTGGCCGTTAAACAGGGATAATGGAATGGACCCATCCACTTTTAATCGGCCTCGCAATGGGCCACGATGTAGTCGCTAAAACTCATCAGAAAGAGGACGGGTCCACCTATGAAGATTACTACAATCGGTTTAGATATCGCAAAGTCTGTTTTTCATGCTGTTGGTGTCGATAAAGCAGGCAAGTTAATCAAAAAGAAAATGCTTAGACGCAAAGACTTGCTGCCCTTTGTCGCGAAAATTGAGCCTTGCCTTATCGTTATGG
>NZ_JAKKSJ010000052.1:0-27570 GCF_025653365.1 Shewanella sp. SW32
TGTCTAACTCGTGGCGATGTCCCTAATATCCTGACGAATATTTTCAAGCCATCGACTGAAAATCCTCAAGCCACACTGTGTTTTAGCTCAGCAGGTGGAGAGCCGATCCCTTATATATGGGAAAAGGATGGAGAGGATAGCCCAGAGTTAAAGTCCATTCGTATTTTCGATTCGAAGTCAGCAGTACATTATATTTCCAAAGAAGATCGCGTTGAGTACAAACCAGCAGAACTCAAGTTACTTGATGAACTAGTAAGTGTTTGTCTTGAAGTGAAAAGAAGACTTTTAGATGAACAGAAACATCATTCAGCACCGCACCCAATATTTGGATATAACCCATCGACTAAAGTAAATGCGTTTTTACAATCACTAAATAATTTGCCGATTGCAGAATCAACTACAACTTTAGACTCCCACTGTGCAACAGATGAAGAAATAGCTCAAATAGAACCCTTGAAGCTAGAGATCCTCGAGTTAACAGGCAAGACACCAGACCAATTGAAAAGGGAGCTAGCAGGGAAGTATGGTCATCGAGAACCCTTATATAAATTTATTAATAATTTGGTATCTCAACTTAGTGACGGTAGCTTGAGCGAAATAGGTCGATTGTATGATGAACATAAATCCAAAATTGCAGCAGCTGAAGTCATAAGACAAACGACTCTCACAGGTTTACCTATTGGGGGAATTGGTACTGAGGTTTGGAAACAGATGTGGAGGCATGTTGAAGGCTTTATTACTAGCCAAAATGGTTCCTTTCCTCCAGCTACAGGAGAGAATTGCCCAACTTGTTTGCAGGTTATAGATACTGCAACAGCTGAGCGTATGAAGGCATTCCACAAGTACATACAAGATCAATCTCAAGTTGAAGCTCAGAAAGCAACCCAAGCATATCAAGCTCGAATAAATTTTATTGAAAACCTGTCTTTCGATTTATCGCCTTTTTCTGGAATTCTAACTGAAATTGAAGCCGTTAAACCTGAGGTTATGAATGCTTTAGGTGAACTAATGGGACAATTAATCAATCGCAAACAAGCTGTCCTAGCAACCAATCCATGCTTTATCCATCCATCATTAATCCTTAGTGTTCCAAACTGGCTGAAAGCTCAGTTGGACTCTCTCAAAGCTAAGATTGAAAGTGTGGCTGATGATGGATCTTTAGCTAAGTCACTCGCAGAAATGAATTCAAGACTATTGGAGTTAGTAGATCGGCAAACAATACGCCAACAGAAACGATTAGTCTTAAATGAAATCAACAGACTGCATACTTTTCAGATTTTTCAAAATGCTCTAGGTAGTGTTGTACTTACGAAAATAACTTCATTTACATCAGTGTTGAGTAATGCAGGTGCAATTGGTCAGTTAAAAGGTGTGTTTGAAAGCGAGTTATCTGCACTAGGTTTTAAAGCTTTTTCTGTCGAAACTAAGACTCGTGGTTCGGCAGGGGAACAGAAATTGAAGCTAGCTATTTCGAATATTGCCTCTACACAAATCTCAGATATTGCCAGTGAAGGTGAGCAAAAATGTATTGCTTTGGCAGGCTTTATGTCCGAGTTAACAATTGATAGTCGTAAGTCAGCAATTATCTTTGATGACCCAGTAAACTCACTAGATCACAAGTGGCGTAGGTTGTTTGCAAAACGAATAGCCAAGGAATCTCTACACCGTCAAGTGATTGTGCTAACTCACGATTTACCATTTTTAGTCATGTTGAGGGAAGCTGCACCAGAGACTTCGTTTAACTTAGTGCATATTGCTCAAAAAGGCTCCTATTCTGGTTTCCCTGTAGGTCGTTTACCATGGGATGCAATGTCCACAAAAGACCGGATAAAGTTCCTACGCCAACAAATTGTTGATGTAAGAAAATACTGCAAAGATTTTGAGAACTTCATAGAGGAAGAATATAAAGAGAAAGCAAGGTACGTCTATGGGAAGCTGCGAACCACTTTAGAGCGACTCATTGAGGAATGGTTGATTGGTGATATTGTCCAACGATTCAGTAGGGATGTTCGAGTAACAATGATCGCTAAGCTACTAAAAGTAAGCGAGCCTGAAATAGTTTTTATTACAGCCCTCTATGACAAGTGTTGTGGTTTCCTAGATGCCCATGATAACCCAGCTAATGCTGGTGTAGTTCCTATGCCTGACATTGATGAACTAAATCAAGACATCGAAGATTTGGCGGTATTTTTTGAGGAAGTAAAGAATAACAGAAAGTAGCCTTGAACAAACGAAGATAGGACAGGCATAACTCTTTTGAGATTAACAGCCGATACCGAGACTACAGAAGTTCACCCTCCCCTGCGAAGTTGCTGAAGGGCGTTGGAATAAATTGCGTGAGTCCGGACATGGATGTCCGGCTAGCTTCCGTAGGTACAGGGACGTTGCCTTCGGAAGCGATAGCTATTTATCCATAAGACCAAGGCTAGTCATCAATGCATGTAACTTCGCTAGGGGTGTCTTGGAGAATCCAAGGAGGATAGGACGAGCAGTCCTCCTTGGTCGGGTGTGGGGTGAAGCCCCGCGACTTTGATTCACCTCGGCCGTTAGGCCGCAATGACTAGCAAGTTATGCTAGCGATCACAGTGGTCGGTGAAAGTGGGAATCCACTCTGTTGCCAGTCTTTGGTGTAATGTACGGCAAAGGTGTCGGTCGTCGCATCAAAGGATAATTCCCCGATAATTAAATCACCGAGGTGCATCTCTAACGTGAGCTTTTTGGAAGTACTCATGGGTTAATACCAGCCGTTAGTTTCGGTGTCGCTGGTTTGAACCGAAACGATATCAACCCCCAGACCATCAAGGATTTTGAATACGGTTGAGATATAAACATCCTCACCTTTTTCAACTCGGATCAGCGTTTTTTTGGTTACGCCGCACAGCATGGCTGCCACGTCTTGAGTAAGAGCAGCACTTTTCCTTCGCTCTTTAATTAACAAGCCGAGGGATTGTTGATTTAGCGGTGATACCATCATCATCTCCAAAAGTGTAACTTCATACACCTTAGCCCTAAAACCAGCCCCATTCAATATAAAAGTGTACAGAACTACACTTTTGGATTGTTGAAAATGACAAGTCAACCAAAAGTGTACAATGTTACACTTTTATGGTCATTTCAGTGCTTAAATCCCAAAAAGTGTAGCTAAGTACACCCAATATTTCCCCAAGTTGCCAGACCAAAAACAAAACCCCGATACTGTTACCAGTATCGGGGTTTTCTTTTACAAGAACTTTGGTTTGAGGCTTTTAGGCTCCAGACCAGCAAAGTATCTTACGTAGGATAAATCGAGTTAGAACAAGGCGCTTTACCACGACGTTTAGCTTTCTTAAACGAGTGGTGAAGCAACGCAGTTATCACCGATTTAGACCAGTAAGATTACATCATGCCGCCCATTCCGCCCATCCCACCCATACCGCCCATATCTTGGCTAGCATTTTGTGGAATTTCAGCAACCATAGCTTCTGTAGTGATCATCAGACCTGCGATTGACGCAGCGAATTGCAATGCACAACGGGTCACTTTAGTTGGGTCAAGGATACCCATTTCTAACATGTCACCGTAAGTGTCATTACCGGCGTTGTAACCGAAGTTACCGCTGCCGTTCTTCACTGTGTTAGCAACAACTGACGCTTCTTCACCCGCGTTAGTGGCGATTTGACGCAGTGGTGCTTCCATTGCACGCAGTGCGATAACCACACCGTGTTTTTGGTCTTCGTTTAATACTTCTACTTCAGCGATCTTAGAAGCTACGCGAACCAGAGCAACACCGCCGCCAGGAACCACGCCTTCTTCTACCGCAGCGCGAGTTGCATGCAGTGCATCTTCAACGCGCGCTTTTTTCTCTTTCATTTCAACTTCAGTCGCTGCGCCAACTTTGATGACTGCTACGCCGCCAGCTAGTTTAGCCATACGTTCTTGCAGTTTTTCTTTGTCGTAGTCTGACGTTGATTCTTCAACTTGTTGTTTGATTTGGCTTACACGAGCAGCAATTTGTGTTTGCTCGCCGTTACCATCGATGATGGTGGTGTTGTCTTTCGTGATCACAACACGCTTAGCTGTACCTAAATCTTCTAGCGTTGCTTTTTCAAGCTCTAGGCCGATTTCTTCAGCAATAACAGTACCGCCAGTCAGGATTGCTACGTCTTGCAGCATTGCCTTACGACGATCGCCAAAGCCAGGTGCTTTAACAGCAGCCACTTTCACGATACCGCGCATGTTGTTCACAACTAATGTTGCTAATGCTTCACCTTCAACGTCTTCAGCAACGATAAGCAATGGCTTACCGGTTTTTGCCAGACCTTCAAGGATAGGTAACAGTTCGCGAATGTTAGAGATTTTCTTGTCTACTAACAGTACGAATGGGTGATCTAATTCAACACTGCCCGTTTCTGGCTTGTTGATGAAATATGGAGATAGGTAGCCACGGTCAAACTGCATACCTTCTACTACGTCCAATTCGTTTTCTAACGCTTGGCCTTCTTCAACTGTGATCACGCCTTCTTTACCGACTTTTTCCATCGCAGTTGCGATGATTTCGCCGATAGATTCGTCAGAGTTTGCAGAGATAGTCGCAACTTGCGCAATCGCTTTTGAATCTGCACAAGGTTGTGATAAGGCTTTTAATTCAGCAACTGCAGCGATAACAGCTTTGTCGATACCGCGCTTCAGATCCATTGGGTTCATACCGGCTGCAACGGCTTTTAAGCCTTCAACTACAATGGCTTGAGCCAGTACAGTTGCAGTAGTAGTACCATCACCGGCGGCGTCGTTGGCTTTAGAAGCAACTTCTTTCACCATTTGCGCGCCCATGTTTTCGAATTTGTCTTCTAACTCGATTTCTTTGGCAACAGAAACACCGTCTTTAGTGATCAGTGGTGAGCCGAAGCTCTTGTCTAATACCACGTTACGGCCTTTAGGGCCTAAGGTCACTTTAACTGCGTTCGCGAGAATGTTTACGCCAGCCAGCATTCTTACGCGAGCGTCATTACCAAATACAACTTCTTTAGCTGCCATCTTGATTATCCTTTAAATTTTTAATGATTAATTGGAATGTCGAATTGATGCTGAGGATTAACCCACTACTGCCATCAGGTCAGCTTCCGACAGGATCAAGACTTCTTGACCGTCGATTTTTTCTTTCTTAACGCCGTAACCTTCGTTGAAGATCACCACGTCACCCACTTTGACATCCAGTGGCTTAACTGTGCCATTTTCTAAAATACGGCCATTGCCCACAGCAAGGATTTCACCGCGAGTTGATTTTTCAGCGGCGCTACCGGTCAGTACTATGCCACCCGCTGATGTTGATTCAACTTCTAGACGCTTAACGATTACGCGGTCATGTAATGGACGAATATTCATCTATGAACTCTCCTAATGATTTGATGCCCTACAATCGAGCCTATTTGTGATAAAAAAAACAGACACCTTAGTCTGCTCTTTTGCTGTCTGAGATATGGGGCTGACAGTGTCGAGATCCAAGGGCATTTACAAAAAAAACTTCAATTTTTTGATGTCGGTTTTTTCAAGTCCGCACAATCCTGCTAGAATCTCGCCTCCGCTCGCTAACAAGGCACTATTTTTCCATGAAAGACAGACACGGGCTGCTCACCGCGCCAATTGGTCGTGTACTGCTCAACATGAGCCTCCCCAACTTAATTGGCATTATGACCATTCTAGGTTTCAGCCTCGCTGACACTTTTTTTATCAGCCAATTGGGCACTGAAGCCTTAGCCGCCATCAGTTTTACCTTTCCGGTAACCTTAGTGATCTCGAGCATCGCCATTGGTATTGGCGCTGGAGTCTCGACCAATTTAGGTCGACTGTTCGGTTCGGGTAATGCCCACAAGGCCAAAGTGTTCTTGCATGATGCCTTATTGCTCACTTTTATCTTGATCGCCAGTTTAGCCGCACTGGGTAGCATTTTTATTACGCCACTGTTTCGCTTACTCGGGGCAAACGATGACAGCTTACCGCTGATCCACGACTATATGATTTACTGGTATGTCAGCGCACCGCTGCTGGTATTGTTGATGGTAGGCAATCAAGGCTTACGTTCCACTGGCGACACCCGCTCGCCAGCGATGATCATGGCACTGGCGGCGCTCATCAATCTTATACTCGATCCGTTACTGATTTTTGGTATTGGGCCATTTCCACGTTTAGAAATCCAAGGCGCCGCGATTGCAACCCTGTTTGCTTGGTTGATTGCCTTATCTTTGTCGGGATATTTGTTGATTGTCAGGCGCAAAATGCTCGAATGGGCCGCCTTTGACATAGACAGAATGCGCGCGAACTGGAGCAAACTAGCCCATATCGCACAACCCGCCGCCTTGATGAATTTAATCAATCCACTAGCCAATGCCATTATTATGGCCATGTTGGCGCATATCGATCACAGCGCAGTGGCAGCCTTTGGTGCCGGTACTCGATTAGAGTCAGTACTATTAATAGTGGTGATGGCACTGTCGTCGAGTTTAATGCCCTTTATTGCGCAAAACTTAGGGGCAGGACAGCCACACAGAGCGAAAGAAGCCCTGCTGTTATCGATAAAATTTATCTTTATTTTCCAAACCTTACTCTATATCCCACTGATCTTTTTAGCCGAGCCTATCGCGCATTTATTCAGTACCGATCCGCAGGTTATCGAATGGCTGAGTTTTTATATCTTAGTGCTGCCCTGCGCCTACGGACCTTTGGGTATAGTGATTATTGTCGCGACCTCGCTCAATGCCTACCACAGGCCTATGAGTTCATTAGTCATCAATCTGTGCCGCTTAGTACTGCTCATGCTGCCGCTAGCAGCCTTGGGATCGTATATAGGTGACGTTAAAGGCCTGCTGCTCGCGCTACCTGTGACCAATATTTTGATGGGAATTGCCTGTTACTGGCTGGCGCAGCGGATCTGTGAGCCCACAAAGATCACGACCGCAAACGCCATTAGCGAGGGGTAAACTAGCTTGATTTTTTAACGGGAAAGCGCAAAACATCGTCTGAAAACGCTCCCGTAGAGGCTTTGCAGGATCGACGTGGGCCTTGCTCACTCATATTAGTCGGCACCCCGTTTGGCACTAACTCTTGCATGATATAGTCGATAAAGCGCCGACTGGCTAAACTTACGTAACGTCTTGATGGATAAGCTAAGAAACACTCGCCTTGGTGGGGTTGGATTTCAGGTAACAAAGTAACTAACTCACCGCTTTGTACATATTCATCCACGACTTCAGCAGGCGCATACACTATGCCGCGTCCTTGCAATCCAAACTCAACCGCCACTTCAATACTGTTGGAGCAGAAATTACCTCTGACTCTCACCTCTTGTTCTGAACCGATAAATAACTCATTAAAAATTTTGCCATTGGATAAACGGAACATAGACACATTATGTGCTTCAATCTCTTTCGGTGTTTTAGGTGTACCGTATGCAGCTAAATATTGCGGACTGGCGTAAAAACGTAAGTCAGTGGTAAAAATCGGCCGCACTACTAAATCTAAGGTATCCAACGCAGGCTCGACGACAAAGGCCACATCGAGATTATGTTTCACCATATCAACGGATTCTGAACTGCTGATGACTTCTAAGGTGAGTTTAGGGTGCATATCCATAAAGCGGAAAATGGCTTGCATCAAGATTTTCATGCTGTGGATGGGGAACATTTGAATACGCAAATGCCCGCTGATCTCAGCATCGTCATTGGTCATTTCGAATAGGGTTTCGTCGAGCTGAGCCAAAATATTCTGCGAGCGCTGGTAAAAATGGCTGCCCGCAGAAGTGAGCGTCATAGAGCGGCTCTGACGGTGGAACAATTTAATGTTCAGCTCATCTTCCAAGGCTTGCAAACGTCGACTCACAGTCGATTTAGGTAAGTTAAGTAAATCCGCCGCTTCAATCAAACTACCGGTTTCAGCAATTCGGTGGAATAACGCTAAGTCCTCTGTCTTCATTTTGACCTTAAGTTCAATCTCATTATGTGGGACTGATAATCCCAAAGTATCCCGTTTATTGCAACTAATTTAGCTGGTATCTTCGCGCCCAGAAATGCTGACAATTTGTTAACTAGGAAATATCCACCATGAAATCATATCGACTCTTGCCGCTGACAATGCTGCTTCCAGCCCTGATCAGTGGTTGTTCGCCTGCGGAAAGTTCAGTGCAAGTGGCAACAATTCGTCCGGTTAAACTGTTTGAAGTACTCAATGTAGAAGACGGAGATTTCAGAACATTTCCAGCCCGCGTTGCCGCCAATAGTCGCGCAGAATTATCGTTCCGCATTTCAGGACAATTAACAGAATTGGCATTAGTTGAAGGGCAAAGAGTCACTCAAGGTAGCTTACTCGCAAAACTTGATGACAGGGACGCCCACAATAATTTAATGACCCGTGAGGCGGAGCATGAACTGTTAGCCGCTGACTTTAAACGTAAAGTCGAGCTACTCAATCGCAAGCTGATTTCACAATCTGAGTTTGATAGCACTCAAGCGCAACTCAAATCGGCCACCGCCGCCTTAGCCGCTGCACGCGATCAACTGAGTTACACCCGTTTAACGGCACCTTTTAGCGGTACGGTCGCCAAACGTTTGGTGGATAACCACCAAATAGTGCAAGCAAACCAAGGGGTATTAACATTACAGAACAATAACTTGCTCGATATTAGCATTCAAGTTCCCGAGTCGATGGCGGCGGGTTTGAAGCAATATACCGATCAAGCTCATTTTACAGCTAAGGTGCGTTTTAGTGCCTTCCCCGAGCAAAGTTTCGATGCCAAATTTAAAGAATACTCGACTCAAGTCACGCCGGGCACCCAAGCCTATGAAGTGGTGTTTTCGTTACCTCAACCTCAAGATATTCAGTTACTTCCAGGAATGAGTGCCGAGTTGACCTTAGCCTTAGTCAAAGATCCTAGTGCCCTTTCGTCAACGGTAGTGCCAGTGACCGCTATCGATAAGCGCGACCAAGATGGCCAAGTGCAAGTGTGGATTTATCAAGCGCAATCGGGTGAAGTAAAACCGACGATGGTGACGCTAGGACGCGTGAGTAATCAAGGTGTTGAGATTTTAACGGGCGTCAACAAGGGCGATCTCATCGTCAGCGCTGGAGTGTCTCAATTATCCGATGGTATGAAAGTCAAACCACTACGCTGGCAGCGTGGGGTGTAATTGATGAATATTGCAGAGTATTCGATACGCCACAAAGTCATCAGTTGGATGTTTGTGTTGCTACTACTCGTGGGTGGTGGCGTCAGTTTTACCGGTTTGGGGCAATTAGAATTTCCCGAATTTACCATTAAAGAAGCTTTAGTGATCACGGCTTATCCCGGTGCATCGCCTGAGCAAGTTGAAGAAGAAGTGACATTACCGCTCGAAGATGCCCTGCAGCAACTCGACGCCATTAAGCATGTGACTTCAATTAATAGTGCGGGTTTATCACAAATCCAAATCGAGATTAAAGAAAGCTACGATAAAACCAGCCTGCCGCAGGTGTGGGATGAAGTGCGTCGTAAAGTTAATGATGCTGCGGGAAACTTGCCGCCGGGCACAGCAACGCCACAGGTGATGGACGACTTTGGCGATGTGTATGGCATTTTATTTAACCTTTCGGGACCTGATTACAGCAACCGCGAGTTGAGCAATTACGCCGACTATCTGCGCCGCGAGCTAGTGCTAGTACCTGGAGTAAAAAAGGTTTCTGTTGCTGGCAACGTCACCGAGCAAGTCGTGATTGAAATCTCCCAGCAAAAGCTATCGGCACTGGGGTTAGATCAGAGCTATATCTATGGCTTAGTGAACAATCAAAACGTCGTCTCTAACGCGGGCAGCTTAGTGATTGGCGATAACCGTATCCGCATTCATCCCACGGGCGAATTTAGCAATGTGCAGGATCTCGCGCGCTTGATCGTCAGCCCTCCGGGTAGCTCTGAGCTGATTTACCTTGGCGACATTGCCAATATTGAAAGGGATTATGACGAAACCCCTAACGTGCTTTATCACAATAAAGATGAAGCAGCGTTATCGCTGGGGATTTCTTTCTCTAGCGGTGTGAATGTAGTCGAAATCGGGCAAAAGGTCAGTGACCGTTTAGCCGAGCTTGAATCGCAACGCCCAATCGGCATGAATTTAGCGACGGTTTATAATCAGAGTCAGGCGGTAGATGAGACAGTTAACGGCTTCTTAATCAACCTAATGGAATCCATTGCCATAGTGATCGCCGTGCTTCTGCTGTTTATGGGATTGCGCTCAGGCCTGCTGATGGGCCTGATCTTACTGCTGACGATTCTAGGCACTTTTATCGTGATGAAAGTGCTCGGGATTGATCTACAACTCATCTCCCTCGGCGCACTCATTATTGCCCTTGGTATGTTGGTCGATAACGCCATTGTCGTTACTGAAGGCATTTTAATTGGTATCCGTCGCGGTAAGACCCGTTTGGAAGCGGCCAAACAGATAGTGTCCCAAACCCAGTGGCCGCTATTGGGCGCGACTGTAATTGCCATTATTGCCTTTGCGCCCATTGGCTTATCGCAAAATGCCGCCGGTGAGTTCTGCCGTTCTTTATTCCAAGTGTTGATGATTTCACTGTTTATCAGCTGGATCACCGCCATCACACTCACGCCGTTTTTCTGTCATCTGTTATTTAAAGATGCGCCGAGCGATGAAGAAGCCCAAGACCCCTACAAGGGCTGGTTCTTCAGCTTATATCGCACAAGCTTAATTGTAGCGCTGCGCTTTAGACTGGTGAGCATACTGCTGGTTATCACTATGCTTTTCAGCGCTGTGGTGGGCTTTGGTCATATCAAGAATGTGTTCTTTCCTGCTTCTAACACGCCGATTTTCTTTGTGGATATCTGGATGCCAGAGGGGACTGACATCAAGGCGACCGAGCGTTTTACCGCTGATATCGAGAAGTTAATGCTCTCGCTGAACGAGCAAAAAGACGTTGGGCTAAAACACTTAACAACCGTTATTGGTCAAGGTTCGCAGCGCTTCGTACTGCCCTATCAGCCAGAAAAAGGCTATCCCGCCTTTGCCCAGTTGATTGTTGAAATGCAAGATTTGACCGCCGTTAAAGCCTATATGCCAGAATTAGAAACCTTGTTAAATCAACGTTTCCCACAGGCACAATATCGTTTAAAAAACATGGAGAACGGCCCTTCGCCCGCAGCCAAAATTGAGGCACGCTTTTACGGTGATAACCCCGAAGTGCTGCGCGCTTTAGGTGCTCAAGCCGAGGCGATTTTCCACGCAGAGCCGAGCATGGATGGCATACGTCACAACTGGCGTAATCAAGTGCCGTTGATCCGTCCGCAACTGGAAAATGCCCAAGCGCGCGAAACAGGGATCAGCAAGCAAGACCTCGACAATGCCTTATTGGTTAACTTTAGCGGTAAGCAAATTGGTTTATACCGAGAAACCAGCCACTTGCTGCCTATCGTCGCCAGAGCGCCCGCCGAAGAACGTTTGCAGGCCGACAGCCTATGGAAGCTGCAAATTTGGAGCAGCGAACACAATACCTTTGTGCCCGCCACCCAAGTAGTCAGTAGCTTCAACACTGAGTGGGAAAATCCGCTGGTGATGCGCCGCGATCGCATGCGCATGCTCGCTGTGATGGCCGATCCTAAGCTTGGTAGCAATGAAACCGCCGATTCTGTACTGCGCAAAATCAAAGACCAGGTCGAAGCGATCAGCTTGCCCGCGGGTTACCGCTTGGAATGGGGCGGTGAATTTGAAACCGCAGGTGAAGCACAAGCGTCGGTATTTAGCTCAATTCCCTTAGGTTATCTGGCGATGTTTTTGATTACCGTATTCTTGTTCAACTCAGTGCGTCAGCCCTTAGTGATCTGGTTTACTGTGCCACTGGCATTGATTGGGGTTTCAGCGGGACTCTTGTTGTTCGATGCGCCCTTCAGCTTTATGGCACTACTCGGATTACTGAGTTTGTCGGGCATGGTGATTAAAAACGGTATTGTCTTGGTCGATCAGATCAACCTCGAGCTCAGTGAAGGTAAACCAGCCTATTTTGCCTTAATCGACTCCTGTGTCAGCCGTGTTCGTCCAGTGATGATGGCCGCAATAACCACTATGCTCGGGATGATACCGCTGATCCCCGACGCGTTTTTCGGTTCTATGGCGATTACAATTATTTTCGGTCTAGGCTTCGCTTCTCTGCTGACGCTCATCGTACTGCCAGTGATGTACAGCCTAGTATTCAATATCAAAGCGACGGCAACAGGAGGTCAATCACCCAGCTAACCTGCTCCGCATTTTATCCAAAAACGCTTCCCGGCGCGGCCGGTCAGTCATTCGTGGCTGGCTGGCCATTTCATTTTTGATCTATTGCGGTTTGAGGGACAATTTAAACAAGCACATCCATTAGATAAACAAGTTTGGCAAACTGAGATTGGTCTTTAATTACGATAACTAATATGACTGATAAATAAATATATTAATTAAAAAATATGAACTATCAGTTCCATATTTTCACCACTAATACGGGACAATTACCTGTTACACACATTTACACGAGTAAATAGCAGCGGTATATTTAGTGCTGATTATTCATTTACAATACCATCTGAAATACCACTATCTATAACTAACAATATAAACAATGTTATTAATTTGTTAGCATAATAATTTATGTTTGAGAAACATCATGAAATTACGCTTTGATAGCGTCCAGACAATGAGTAAACAGACAATATTACTGGCAGTTATTAGCACTTTACTAATACTCACTACAATCCCGTTTATCTGTAGGTCATTCTGGCTCGCACTTGTACTATTATGGTATGTTTTTTGTAGTTTTTAATTCTAAAATTAATTAGAAATCTGTCTAATCAAAAACTTTATTACTTCAAACAGACAAAATTTAAGTCATTTATACATAACATCAGCCTTACTACAAAACATTGCTTTTAATAGAGATTAGCTAAAAAAGAGTTTTCGATGAAATATGCAAAGAAAATTTTATTTGTGACTATTAGAGCACATCTAATTTATACGGTAATATTTTTACCGAGTACTTTCGCAGAAGATATCAATTATAGTCATTATGGGCCACTTCGTGTGCATGCCCAATCACCTACACATGCGGGTAGCTTAACGCCTCTACTTCGTTCAGGATTTGCACTGCCTGAAGGGAAAAAAGAGATATACGGATCTGCAACAGTAGCAAGTGTATGGGCTGAAACTGACGATTACTATGCTGACTACTATCATAATTCTCTTAATGGTGGAATAAAGTGGCAACTCACTGAAAAATTGATGTTTGATACTAATTATAAGTGGAGTTTTAGTGGGGATAACCATCTTGACTCAGTCACTATCTGGTTTCATGATGCATTTGGTGTGGGTCAAAATGGCCGCGACAATACAATCAAAGACAAAAACCAAATATTTTCAAAGAATGGTATAAATCAACCTGATCTTTCTGGCGATACGCTAACGAATTCCCTAAATTTCTATTTAGAATATCAATTGCTTAGTGAGGATAATTATGGTCTATCAATTGGTGGCAGCTTATATTACAACCATGTTAATTCTGGCCCATTTGTAGATAACCGTTTTGAACAAGCATTACAGCTGAATTATAGCTATACATCTGGAATGCATCATTTTTACTCCACAACAGGTATAAGTTTTAGACAAAATGATGAAAGTCTATCTGGAATAGACTATAAAGACCATGCTGTAATGTTATCTTTAGGTTATGAGTATTTAATGGGACGCCATGGTTGGCTTATTGAATTACATCATTATGAAGGTTTACTCAAAACAGATAATGACTTTTCAAAACCTTCTCACGAAGTATTTCTAGGCTATAGGTATTATCTGAATAACAGTGCAATTGAATTCACTATAATCGAAAACCTACTCAACATGGACAACAGCACTGATATTGCTTTTTCTCTTGGGTACAGAGTCATGATTTAAAAATACCTTACTTTATCGAATGAATGTGATCAAAAAGCTTTTCTCTAATATCATGTTCACTCTTATGCTGAGTGAGCGGGTTATTAGGATTGGAGTTTTTTATGAGTGAAATGGCTATTACGGGGGATGTGAACCAGCGGCACAGGTCAGATTGATTCAGTGGGCCACTGGTATCTAAGGCATATTAGGGAGAAAACTCAAGCGAATAAACGCGATAATCAAATGAGTTAATCCAATAACAAACTAACGCAACAGGCGACTAATACAAGACTAAGGCTTAGGATCTTTATCCTGTTCTTTGTCCTGCGCTTTATCAGAGAGTTGATGGCTAGCGGGTTTGATATCACTTGGATCGACTTTATGTTCAAAGTCTCCCTCAAACACATTACCGTCTTTTTTCACACTATCATCAAATGGCGCTTGGCCAAATGGGTCCTGTGGCTTAGGCCCAAAGGGACCTTGGCCCGCTTGAAAGCCACCGTGCATTGTGCCCTGTAAACCGGCAACAACCCGTAACTGCATGCGTTTGAACAGCAAGGCAGCAATGGGGCGACGGGTTAATGGCGTCAAGAATAATAGGCCAATGGCATCGGTCACAAAACCGGGGATCACGAGCAAGATGCCCGCCATTGCTAACATCATACCTTCAACGATTTCTTGCCCCGGTGCTTCACCGCGGGCGAGTTTTTGTTGTACTTGCATTAAGGTGTTTAAGCCTTGGCTGCGAACCAAAGAGACCCCGAGCACGGCGGTAAACAGCACTAAACCTATGGTAGTCCAAGTGCCAAGCACTTCACCCACACGGATCAGCACCGACAGCTCTATTACTGGGATCAGCACAAAGAGTAAAAAAATAATGAAAAACATACCGACCTCAGGTTTATCTGACTATCTCTGTAAACTAAATGGGGGTTATCCGGTCTTAATTCAAGTCAGGATAACCATTAGGACTAAGTAAGGGAGCAAAACACTGATATTTAGCTCACCCTTTTGTTAACCCGCTAATGTATGAGACCATTAAAACACGTAAAGTAGCCTAACGAAGTTGGCTTAAGCGAACTTTAAGATTCTTAAGAGACGATACCTAACACTATGCAGCATCAGTATTTAGTGGTTAGCACTACCTGCCCCGATGAAGTACAAGCCAATACCTTGGCTCGGGCTTTAGTTGAGTCGCGTATTGCCGCTTGTGTTCATATCTCCGCCCCGATACGTTCAATTTATGCTTGGGAAGGAAAAATCTGTGAAGAGCAAGAATTTAGCTTACAGATTAAATGTTTACAAAGTCGATATACAGAGTTAGAACAACTTGTGCTTAGGCTTCACCCTTATCAAGTACCCGAAATTATTGCCGTGCCTGTGACCCACGGGCTACCAGCCTACTTAGATTGGATAAAAGACAACACTCAGCCATGAAAAAACTACTCAGCCTTATTTTCACTTCTTTATTGCTTCTTGCGCCCTTAGCTCATAGTGAAGGGGTTTTCGGTAACAAATTCGACTTCATGAAGGGTGAGCCTGAATTGATGCCTGTCGATCAAGCATTTGTCTTCGATTCCAAGCAGGAAGGTAATCAGGTCAAACTCAATTGGGTGATTGCCGACGGTTACTATATGTACCGCGACAAGCTTAAATTTAGCGTCAATGGTGCCGAGTTAGGCACGGTCGCTCTACCAAAGGGAAAGCCCCATGAAGATGAGTATTTTGGTAAGCAAGAAGTCTATTATACCTATGTCGATATTCCCGTTGGTTTAAAACAGGCCGATGAAAATGCCACGCTCACAGTGACCTTTATGGGTTGTGCCGAAGGTAAATTGTGTTATCCACCGACCAAGCATGAAGTCGTTTTAAAGGCGATTGCAGCCAACGATGGCTTAATTGCAGGTGCCGAATCAACCACGACGACTGAGCAAACCAGCACTGAGCCAAGCACTGCCGATAAAGCCAATACGCAACCCATTACTCAGCAAGATACCCTGAGTCAAATGCTGTCGAACGACAGTTTAATTTGGACTTTAGTGATTTTCTTTGGTCTAGGTGTCGGTCTGGCATTAACGCCCTGCGTATTCCCTATGTATCCGATTTTGTCGGGTATTATTGTCGGCCAAGGGCAAAAGCTCTCAACCGCAAAAGCCTTTACCTTGTCCATGGCTTACGTCCAAGGCATGGCAATCACTTACTCTATCTTAGGGTTAGTGGTCGCATCGGCGGGACTAAAATACCAAGCGGCATTACAACATCCTGCCGTATTAGTCGTACTCGCGATTTTGTTCTTTGTGCTCAGCTTATCTATGTTTGGCCTATACGATTTGAAACTGCCATCGAGCTGGCAGGAGAAGATGAACTCAGTCTCGAATAATCAAAAAGGCGGCAACTTAGTTGGCGTGTTCTTGATGGGCGTGATTTCTGGCCTTGTCGCATCACCTTGTACTACCGCGCCGCTGTCGGGTGCACTCGTTTATGTGGCGCAAACCGGCGACCTACTCCAAGGTTTCTTAGCCCTGTATGTACTCAGCATGGGTATGGGATTACCACTACTGATTATCGGCACCTCAGGCGGTAAATTATTACCGAGAGCCGGCGCTTGGATGGACATCATCAAGACTATCTTCGGATTCCTGCTGATCGCTGTATCTATCGTGATGCTTGGCCGCATTTGGACAGGCGTAACATCCGATGTGCTTTGGTCACTGTGGGGCGTAAGCTTCACTGGCTACTTGATGCATCAGAACAAACTCAGTGAATTTAACTGGAAACAAACTGTACGTTCAGTGCTATTAACGCTGGCACTACTGGCGAGCTTCTCCTACGGATTCCAAGCTGTGATGGGACACTTTGGTTTTAATAACAATTCCGTAGGCACTGCGGCGACGACCGAAGAAGTCCATGGCTTTAAACGCATTAAATCGATTGAAGATCTTGAGCAAGAAATTGCAGCCGCTACCGCCCAAGGTAAGCCTGTGATGCTCGATCTGTACGCCGATTGGTGTGTTGCCTGTAAAGAGTTCGAAGCCATCACCTTTAAAGATGCCGACGTGTTAGCCCGCATGAATAAAATCGTACTGCTACAAGCGGATGTGACTAAGAGTGACAAGGTCGATGTGGCCTTACTCGAAAAATACAATGTGCTTGGTTTGCCTACGCTGTTGATGTTTAACGAACAAGGTGAGCAAAGGGAAGATTTACGCGTGACTGGTTTTATGGGCCCCAAAGATTTTGCAACCCATTTAGATCATCTCGTGAAATAGTGACGATTTAGGCTTAGACCAGCGGAGTGATTTAGTTCGCGCGTGTTTTAACGGCCAAGTGTATTTACCGCAACACCAATAAAAAGCGGACTTTTTTCATTAAAAGTCCGCTTTTTTATCCAAGTGTCATAGATTTCTTATACAATCACTTACAATTTTAGACTTTTTAGATTGGAGCATCATGGAACCAGGCATCCTCATTATTACACTCATCTGCGGCATGCTCGTCAGCCGTATAGGACTCCCTCCGCTCATCGGCTACTTAGTGGCAGGCTTTGTACTGTTCATCTTCGGAATAGATAAAGAAAGTCTGCCATTACTGCAAGAACTCGCCAGCCTAGGCGTCACTTTACTGTTATTCGCCATAGGGTTAAAACTCGATATTCGTAGCCTGTTCAAGGCCGAAGTGTGGGCGGGGTCGAGTGTGCACTTAGTGCTATCAATCGTGATTTTTGTGCCGATTCTAAAACTCTTCGGCTTACTGGGCTTAAGCCAACTCACGAGTCTGAACCTAGAACAACTGACGTTAATTGCCTTCGCGTTAAGCTTCTCCAGCACCGTATTTGCGGTCAAAGTGTTAGAAGATAAAGGCGACGTGCAATCCCTCTACGGCCGGGTCGCTATTGGTATCTTGATTATGCAGGATATCTTCGCCGTACTGTTTTTAACCATTTCTAAAGGCGATGTACCTTCGGTATGGGCCTTTGCATTACTCTTACTGCCACTAGCTAAACCGCTCATCTATAAAGCGTTCGACCGTGTCGGCCACGGTGAACTCTTAGTGCTCTTCGGCCTAGTTATGGCACTCGTGGTTGGCGCTTGGTTATTTGAATCTGTTGGCTTAAAACCCGATCTCGGCGCACTGATTATCGGCATCTTGTTGGCGGGCCACAAAAAATCCTCCGAGCTGGCAAAATCCTTGTTCTATTTTAAAGAACTCTTCCTCGTTGCCTTCTTCTTAACCATAGGGCTCAACGGCTTACCTACGGTATCGGATATCGTCCTCGCGGCGCTATTGGTGTTGTTAGTGCCACTTAAAATCCTGCTATTTGTTTACATTCTGACTCGCTTTAAACTGCGTTCACGTACCTCTATGTTGGGCTCATTTAACCTAGGTAACTTCAGTGAATTCGGTTTAATCGTCGCCGCAGTAGCCACCTATAAAGGTTGGTTACCTCCTGAGTGGCTAGTGATCATCGCCGTGGCATTAAGCTTTAGTTTTTTACTCGCCGCGCCACTTAACGCCACCGTCGGTAATATCTACCAGCGATTCCAGCAGCGTTTAATCAAGCTCGAAAAACGCCCGTTACACCCAGAAGACAGACCCATCGCCATTGGTAATCCACGCTTTTTAATCTTAGGCATGGGCCGTATTGGTAGCGGTGCCTATGATGAACTCAGAGAACAATTTGATGGGGAAATTCTCGGTATTGAACACAAGCAAGACTTAGTCGACTTACATAAAGCAAAGGGTCGCAATGTAGTGCAAGGTGACGCCTCAGATACCGACTTTTGGGAGAAACTCGACAGAGCACCTAATCTTGAACTGGTACTGCTAGCCATGCCGCACCACGCGGGAAATATGTTTGCAGTTGAGCAACTAAAAAAACTGAATTATCAAGGCAAAATCAGCGCAATTGTGCAGTACAGTGACGATGCAGCGGCGCTTCGAGAATCGGGGGTACACAGTGTGTACAACCTGTACGAAGCCGCTGGTGCCGGTTTTGTGGATCATGTGATTTACGAGCTGTTGCAAGACTCAGAGAAAAACACGGTTCAAGCGGAAGATACAGTACAAGTGCCTGATCCTAAACTTAATGTGGAGCCACGTAGTTAAGTGCCTGCTAATGCTGCATTAAATTAAAATCACGCCATAACAGGTCGCACAAACGAGCAGTAACATCCTCTGCCAGTTTGTGCGGCATCCAACTAAATGCTGACTAATCTTTACAAATCAATTAACTAGATAAAACACTCAATACGCTATTTTGCCTCCTCATCCCAGTATCGATTTACTCATTGCAGCCTATCGCCATTTCAGCAAAAAATCTCAGTTACATCACTGACTCAGTCGTGATATAAATCGATGACGGTAACGAAATTAGCTCAGCTTTTTTGGAATTTTTTACAGCATGTCAAACCCTGCGCAACGCGCCACTAAGTTATTTGTCCAAACCTTTGGCACTAAAGCCGATGATTTATATCAAGCCCCAGGGCGCGTCAATCTGATCGGTGAATACACGGATTACAACGACGGTTTTGTACTCCCGGCAGCCATTAATTTTCATACAGTGATTGCGGTAAAACGCCGTGACGATACTAAGTTTCGAGCCGTCGCCGATGCGTTTCCCGGACAAATTAAAGAGTGGGTTTTCGGCCAAGAAAACGACATGGACCCGCAAGATGGCTGGGTGAATTACCTCAAAGGTTTTACTGCGGCTATGGCGCAAACTGGCTTATTAGCCAAGGGCTTAGACTTAGCCATTGTGGGCGATGTGCCACTTGCCGCAGGTCTTTCATCTTCGGGCGCACTCGTTGTCGCCTTCGGTACAGCCATTAGTGATACCAGCCAACTGCATTTATCCCCAATGGCGGTGGCGCAACTCGCACAACGCGGCGAACACAGGTATGTTGAGTCGGCCTGTGGCATCATGGATCAAATGTGCAGCGCCATGGGTGAGCAAGACCATGCACTACTGATTGACTGCTTAGATCTCGATAGCGAAGCCATTCCCATTCCAGAAAACCTAAGCCTTATTATCATAGATGCCCATATCGAGAAACAACGCTTAGCCGCGACCAATGAGCAACGTCGCACTGAGTGTGCACAAGCGGCAGAGTACTTTGGCTTAGATGCACTGCGTCACCTCGATTTACGCCAACTAGAAAGCGCAAAGGCCGATTTAGATGAAGTGTTATACCGCCGGGCGAAACACGTAGTCACTGAGAACCAAAGAACTCAAAATGCTGCCCGCGCCCTAGAGCAAAATAACATCCAAAAATTCAGTCGTTTAATGGCAGAATCCCATGCTTCACTGCGTGATGATTTTGAAGTCACACTGCCCGAATTTGATACTTTAGTTGAAATTGTCAGCCAAGTGATCGGCGAACGTGGTGGCATCCGCATGACCGACGGCTGCGTGGTCGCCTTGGTCGACCATGAACTGACTGACGCAGTTGTTGCCGCCGTTGAACATGAATTCTTCGAAAAAACCGCCATCGATGCCACAGTGTATTTATGTTCCGCCAGCGCTGGCGCAGGGCGCATAGATAACTAGCCAGAACAGGCAATTTGCTAGAACAAGCACTTAGCCGCACTTAAACCAAAGACAACCGAATAGAGTGACTACGCCGTCGATAACATACGAATTCATCACTGAACTTTATGCTGTTGATGGCAAATAATAGGGTTAACATACTCATTTAACACAATAAGCAGTGAGCATATTCAACACAGAGGGAAGCTAAATGGTACGTTTCAGTGTTTTGGATCCTTGGACAGATCCCCGCGGCGGTGAAATCGAACGGGTTCGGATCGACAATGGCATACTCGCATTAGAAGTCATCAGCTTAGGCGGTATTATCCGCGCTCTGTGGACCCCAGATAAACATGGCGAACGTGCCAATATCGTCTTAGGTTGTGATAGCGCTGAAGATTACTTGACCCAATCGGCTCATTTAGGTGCCATTGCAGGCCGCTTTGCAAATCGCATCGCTAACGGCAAAATGCACTATCAAGGTCATGATTATCAATTAGATGTAAACCAAGCGACTAACTGTTTACACGGCGGCCGTGAGGGTTTTAATCGTAAAAACTGGCAACTAGGTCAACTCCCCGATGGTGTGCGTTTGACCTTAATGAGCCCAGATGGCGACATGGGTTTCCCCGGTAATTGCACGGTTCAGCTGGATTACCGCCTCGCAGGCAATAATTTGTACGTAGAAATCTTAGCCTCGGTCGATAAAGCCTGTCCCGTAAGCCTCACCCAGCACAGTTATTTCAACCTCGATGGCTCAGAGACCAATCACGAGCATCTGATGCAAATCGATGCCAAGCGCTATCTGACGATGAACGATGTCAGTGTTCCCACAGGTATTGCCCAGACGACAGGGTCAATTTTCGATTTAAGTCAACCAATACGCTTAGGTGACAAGCTGCATGCCGCTGAACTCACAAGCACTCGCGGTTATGATCACTGTTATATGATGAATAACCCCGATGGCTCACTCGCCCGTTTTGGCTGTTTAAGCAGTCCCATCAGTGGTCGCGCTATGACGGTTTATACTAATCAACCGAGTGTGCAGCTGTACTGTGCTAATTTTTTAAATGGCACAGTAGGTCGCAATCAACAGGTATTAAATCAACATCATGCTGTGTGTTTAGAGCCGCAGATGCTGCCAGACTCACCGAACCAAGGCGAGCGCTTTGGTGATGACGTTTGGTTAATGCCAGGCAAGGTTTATCACCACATCAGTCGTTATCAGTTCGATGCCGATGCGTAGCCATTCGCAATAAAAATTGAGAAAACGAGGAAAGCGCGGTTTAGCAGAAGGGAATAAATAAAGCGATAAGGAATAAAATAAACACTACTTTATTCCTTACACTCACAGTGTTAGCCCTTAGGCCGACACTGTGTTAATCATCAAAATCATCGCCCCAATCATCGTCAAAATCCACGCCAACGGCATCAGATTCGACTTCTGGTTCAACTTCAGGCTTCGCCTTACGTACAGGCGCAGTTTCCTTCACGTTGTTCAAGTCAATGCGAGCTTGATGTTTACTCATAAATTGAGATCTTGCCGCCTTCCATGCACCACCAAACTTAGCCTCAGCAGCTTTTAACGCAGCCTCATCTAAGTCGTATAGGTTCACTTTGACTATATCTTCCACATACTCAATGATCGCATCGCGATCGGTATTGTATAGGTAGATACGTCCTGGGGAGGCATCGGGCAGCTGGTTGTCATGGACGACAATCGCGTTGCCTTTCGATGTTCTCAGCTCACCATACCAAACCTGTTTCTTTGCTGTGTTATACATATATGCTAATACCCTTAAATCAACACATACACCATGAGTTTTTTAGCCTGAATAAGCGAAGCATCGCTTGCTTTGATCCACGAATAGCGCCTGAAAGTCTCTGACGTTTTCAACTGGGTATTTTTACAGAATATTTCCGATAATCAATGCCTCATACCATGAAATTTTCACTAATTACGTATTAATTTCTGCCAAAGTACCCAAAAAGTTTAATCATTAACGACTTTAGTCTAAAAAATCGACGCGGCAAGTTTTATTCCCAAGAAAAAGCAATCATATCTATGGTGTTTGATGAGTCATCAACGTTAACAATTCGAGGTTGCTGTAAAGTTAACCATCAAGGTTATCCATGAGGATTTAATTACAGCGCTACAAACTCATATTTACCGAACAATGACTAAGCCACTATGATGTCAGAATGTCTTCTAGATTGACTCGAATGGCAGCGACTTAAAGCAAATATGTCGCTGCAAAACCAAGTATGCCTAGCTCAAATGACAGTCAGTATTACTTTGCCCCTGTGCTCACCCGACTCCATCAAAGCATGGGCTTTAGCGGCCTGTGCTAATGGAAAGGTTGCAAAAATATTGGGGACAATTTTATGGGCGTTTAACAACGGCCAAACTTTCTCCAATAATTCAGCAGCAATGGCGGCTTTGGCCTCCACGCTCTGCGGTCTTAGGGTCGACCCTGTCCACATGATACGTTTTGCCATCAGGCGGAAAATCTCAACCTCGGCTTTAGGCCCCCGTTGCATGGCTACCGACACCATACGCCCGTCCATCGCTAAGGCTTGTAAGTCGAGATTGATAAAATCGCCACCCGCAATATCAAATACCACGTTTACGCCCTTATCTTGAGTGAGTGCCATCACAGGTTCAACAAAGTTTTGAGTACGATAGTTGATGACTTCAGCGGCGCCAAGACTCAAGCAATAATCGCGTTTTTCATCCTGTCCCGTCGTCGCTATTACTTTTGAACCCAGCGCACTGGCCAACTGAATAGCCGTACTACCAATGCCACCTGAGCCACCGTGGATCAGTACCGTCTCGCCCGCTTTCAGTCCCGCACGCATAAACAGGTTACCCCATACGGTGAAGAAGGTTTCTGGCAGCGCAGCTGCCTGCACATAACTAAAGCCCGTCGGGATCGGCAAACAATGGGCAGCATAGGTGAGCACATACTCGCCATAACCGCCGCCCGGCACTAAGGCACATACCTTATCGCCAACTTGCCATTGGCTCACTCCGTCACCGAGGGCAGAAATATCCCCAGCAACCTCAAGACCAATAATCGGTGATGCACCCGGTGGCGGGGGATACGCGCCCACCCTTTGTTTAACATCGGGACCATTCACTCCTGCTGCATGTACGCGGATCAACACTTGCCCCGCCGCAGGGACAGGCAAAGGCGAGCGCGATAGCCGCATCACCTCGGGCGCACCAGGTTGCTCAACATGAATATGGGTGTACTCGCTTGGTAAAGCTGACATAAAAGCTCCTGTGAGAATGGCACCAACCTAATAGCAGATTGCTATGCTTAAACGGTTCATTTGCTAAACCTTAATGCGGCTAAGCTAGCGCAATTTCAAGCCAAATAGCCACAGTTATTCCATTCTATATTCCATCACACTCAATCAAGCGGCTGACGTTAACCATTTGAACTGAAAGCTGAACCTAAGCTGAACAGAAAAGATGTATCAAGAAAATATTATGACAAATACTAGATATATTAAAAACTTACAGCCATTATTCTGAGGCATTATTTGCTGGCTGCGATGTTTGTCGCGCTATTGTTATCACGCAAATAATCCAATGAGGTTTGATGCAAGTCTGTGTTAAATGCATCAAATAACGCCCAAGGAAGATCTGCTTTGCAGACTAGATAACTACGGATACACAATGAAAAACACACTACTCTTCGCAGCAATTAGCTTAGCGATTGCAACTCCCGTTCTTGCCCATAACACTCATGCAAGCCCCCCATTAGGCAACAACACACCAAACAGTTCACCAGCTCAACCCGTCCCGCCGCCACCCTCTGCACCGATTAGCTTAATTGAATCACATAGACCACTGCTACGGGAGACGCCATTGATGGCATCCCCTAATGATCCGACGATGACAGAGCAGCCTAAGATTCATTCACGCCAAAAACGTCAGATAGAGGTCTCGGAGCAACCCCCACTTAAGTTGCAAAATCGTAGCGCCGCGATGCAACTCAGCGACTGCAGTGACTTTGTTGGGAAATCAGGTCAGGCACTAGTCAATGAACTGAGCCAATCTACTCCCGAATGTGTCGGTAAACTCTATAGCCTCAAAGGCAGTAGCGCGACCGCACTATTTAGCGAGGCCAATGTGATCAGTGTTGCCAATGCCATTGCCGCTAAAGCCAAGGACTACACTGGGGTCGATGTTCAGCATCTGGAGTCCCATATTTACTTTGTCCGCGCCGCCCTCTATGTGCAGTTTTACAGCCCAAATGATGTGCCCGCTTACAGCAATGCTGCTAAGGTCAGCTTAAAATCAGCCCTCAACGCTTTATTTGCGAACGCTGCGATTTGGACAGTCTCCGATACTAATGCTGGCGTGTTGAAAGAAGCCTTAATCCTGATTGACTCTGCCGAGCTCGGCGCCGATTTTAATCATGTCACCATAAAAGTGCTAACGGACTACGACGCTAACTGGCAAGCCAGTTTCGCCATGAACGCCGCAGCCAACTCAGTGTTTACCACCTTATTTCGCGCTCAATGGAATGATGACATGCAGGCGCTGTTCGCGCGTGATCAAGGGATTTTAGATGCGCTGAATAACTTCCAACTCGAACATCGCAACTTGTTAGGCACCAATGCAGAGTACCTTTTGGTCAACTCAGTTAAAGAGTTATCTAGACTGTATTACATTGATGCCATGCGCCCGCGAGTGACCCAGCTGGTCAAAAACATCCTCAGCAGCACCAATAAAACCGAACCGAGCAAAGTGCTTTGGTACGCGGCGGCAGAAATGGCCGACTATTACGATCGCAGCCATTGTAACGATTACAATATCTGTGGTTTTAAGGCGCAGTTAGAAGCCGATGCTTTACCTTTCAACTGGAAATGCTCCGACAGCCTCAAGATCCGCGCCCAAGATCTCTATCAAGATCAAGCCAAATGGGCCTGTGATGTGCTGACCAGCCAAGAAAGCTATTTCCACAGTAAACTCGAAACGGGCATGCAACCTGTGGGGCAAGATAACAACGATGACTTAGAGCTAGTGATCTTCGGCAGTTCGTCTGAGTATAAATCCTTAGCCAACAGTATATTTGGTATCAGTACCGACAATGGCGGCATGTATTTAGAAGGCTCACCCGCCGGACTCAAAAATCAGGCACGTTTTATCGCCTATGAAGCCGAATGGCGCACGCCGGATTTCCACGTCTGGAACCTGCAACACGAATATGTGCACTACCTCGATGGTCGCTATAACCTGTTTGGTGACTTTAGTCGTGGCACTTCGGCCAATACCATTTGGTGGATTGAAGGCCTCGCGGAATACATCTCTTACCGTGACGCAAACCCTGCGGCAATTGCCATGGGCGAAACTGGTAAGTATATGTTATCGACCATCTTCAAAAACAACTATGAATCTGGCCAAGACCGCATCTATCGCTGGGGTTATCTAGCGGTGCGTTTCATGTTTGAACACCACAGGGACGATGTGAGACAGATTCTGGCCTACCTACGCAACGATCAATATGCAGAATATCAAGCCTTTATGGATAATATCGGCACACGTTACGATAACGAATGGCAGGGTTGGCTCGCCAGTGGTTTAAGCACGGCTGACGATGGCATAGTCGATAAGGGCCCGAGTGATGTCGACGCTGAGCCTAGTGGCCGCGAAGGCAACTGGACAGGACCAGCAGGCACTATCAGTAAGGATTACTCGCCTTGCCAAGTGACTAACGAAGCCTACCGTTACACAGAATCGGCCAGCCTGAAAATTGATGTGCCGATGGAATGTATCGATTCAAAACTCGGCCGCGCCAGTTTCAGCTTCACCAATACCGATCGCACAGCCCAAGAGCTTTGGATCAAGATTGGCGGTGGTTGGGGAGATGCCGACATTTATTTCGATTCTAGAGGCTGGGCAAGCCCTGAGCAAAACCAAGGGGCTGGTATCGGTAATGGTAATTATCAAGTGATTAAGGTGCAGTTAAACCCCAACGAGTATTGGCACTACATTACCTTATCGGGGGACTTTGGCGGTGTTGATATGCAAGTCAGCACCACTGAGCTATTTGCTGATATCGACCCCGATCTGGGGGATGGCGGCGTGGATCCTGAGCCACCAGCCAATTGCGGCGCAGCGACCTTAAATTACGGTAAGCTCACCCTAGGCAAAAATGAGTGCATCAGTGGCGGGCGTAACAGCTTCTACTTCTGGGTTGAGGAAGATAATACCCAGTTCACTGTCACCACTAAGGGCGGCTCTGGGGATGCCAATATTTACTTCAATGCCAGTCAGTGGGCCGACGCAGATAATGCCGATGCAAAGAGCGCTCAAGCAGGAAATCAAGAGTTGCTTAGCTTCAGCGCCAATCGTGGCTGGCGTTATATCACGATTGATACTGCCACTGAGTTTAGCGGCGTAACACTGACCTTAAGCACAGGCACGAGTAACACACCCGATCCGCTGCTCATTGCCAACGCCTGCGCGACGCAATCACCTTTAAGTTATGGTGAACTCAGTGCTGGCAAAGCCATTTGCACCGCCGATGGGCGCAACGATTATTACCTTTGGGTACCAGAGGGAACGAATCAGCTAAGCATCAACTCCGCCCACGGCAGTGGTGATGTTAGCCTATTTTCGGGGACGACTTGGGCGAATGCTCAACACTTCGATGCAGCCTCTGTGACACCCGCCAACACGCGAGAAAGTATCACAGTCAATGCACCAAACGTGGGTTGGTATTACATCACAGTGCAAAGTGAGCCCCAGAGTTCAGGTGTCGCACTGCTGGTTGATTTACGCTAGTTTGATGACTCGCATTACTTAAATAAGCAGTTTTAGCCATTACGCATAAATCAAGCATTTGAATAAATAACAAAATCCCTGCTTCGGCCTGTCTCTTCTACACAAATCCCTCGGTTTGCCCCGGGGGATTTTTTTGAACCATTTTTAATTAACCTGATCTGATCCTGACCTTTTGTTTCAGATACCACATGCCATGTTTTTAAGTGAACCATCACTCTGGGCACAGAGCATTTTTCAGCGCGCACAATTAGGGGATGTACGAAGGACCAAACGGCTTGTACAGTTGGCGGCTCAACTTGCAGCTCATACAGGACAATCTATCGTGCAATCTCTTT
>NZ_JAKKSJ010000053.1:0-27122 GCF_025653365.1 Shewanella sp. SW32
TGCGATAAGGCTATTCAATAAATTCCCTCATGTACGTAAAAAGCTATGGGGCAATAGCTTTTGGGCCAGAGGTTATTTTGTAGATACAGTAGGTGTTAATGAAGAAATCATTAGACGATATGTGCGCCATCAAGATAAACAAGATCAGGAACATGAGGCTCAATTGTCGTTGCAGATGATGTAGTTTTTGGAATAGCCCCTTCCAGGGGCAAGTCAAAGCCGCCTTCTAAGAAGGCGGATTCTTTACTATTTCTCAAAAGTTGTTCTTAAGCCGAAAGCCTATTAACGTCCAAGCCAAGCCGCTATTTTGCTTTTGTCACGAATGGATAGGGCGACAGTATCCTTAGGCGCGGCAGCAATAGTTAACCCACCCGTCATCAATTCATCCCGTCTAAACCAATGTAAATTCAACGATTCACCCAGCGGATACTGCTGTAGCTGCGCCTCAAATTGTCCTGAGACTTGTAGGTTATCCGCGGCAATTAACACATCACCTGCACTTAACCCTGCAAGGTGTGCAGGGCTGCCTTGGGTGACAGTCACGATTTTTAATCCAACAGGTGCTGCTTGGGTTTTCGCGCCGAATGCAATCTCATAACCTTTCGCTTGCCCGCCGCCCACATCTTGCGCACCTTGACTGGATCGAAGACTCAAGTTGACCCCAAATTCGGCGAGTAAAGCCGCTAACGGAATATCGTCCGTACTATCTAAGTAGGCAAACAGATCTTGGCAATCACGACCAAGGAGTCGTTCCACGATGGCTTGATGGCAAGTATCTGTGGTGCCTTTATCTTGCAGAGCATATTCCTGCCATAAAATCTGCATAACATGGTCGAGATTATATTTGCCCTGGGTTTCGCTGCGCAGGGTTAAATCTAAATACAGCGCAAACAGAGCCCCTTTAGTGTAATAACTGATGATGGCATTTTGTGCGTTTTCATCCTGCTTGTAGAACTTAGTCCAAGCATTAAAGCTTGAGTCCTTAACACTTTGTTTAAAGCGCCCCTGGCTGCGATAGACACGGGTGAAGGTCTCACTCAGCATATCTAAATAGCTTTGTTCATCTACCAGACCTGCACGATAGGTAAGAAAGTCATCGTAATAGGAGGTGATGCCTTCATAGGCCCATAATTGTGGCGTATAGGTTTCTGCCTCAAGTTTATAGGGTAAAAAGCATTCAGGCTTAATGCGCTTAACGTTCCAGCTGTGGAAATACTCGTGGCTGCACAGGGATAAATAAGTGCGATAGTCATTATTGATTGGCATATCTAGCGACAGCGGTAAGTCTTTGCGTGAACACATTAATGCAGTAGAAGCTCTGTGCTCTAAACCGCCAAAGCCATTGTCTAATACTGTGGTCATAAACAAATAATGTTTAAACGGTGCAGGCGTACCAAAGAAGTTAATCTGATACTCACAAATGGCCTTTAAATCTTGGCAGAGCCTTGGCATACAAGCACGGTGGCGACCATTGAGTACGATATCATGCCGCACGCCACAGGCATCAAAACTCCCTAAGGTGAATAAGCCCATTTCCACCGGATGATCGATGAGCTCGTCATAGCTTTTAGCTGAAAATTGGCCGAAGGCAAAATCGTCACCATTGGTGCGAGTCATGCTGGTAGCAAGGCGCCAGTCACTTAATGTTGGCTCTGTTGGTGGCTCTATAGAGACGGTGTGTAAAGAGTCTTCGAAACCATGGGCGGATAAAAACACGCTACTGCCGTTAAAGAAGCCGTGGGTCGTGTCCAAATGCGCGGTGCGCACCGACAGATCCCAAGCATACACTTGATAAGTCAGAATAATTTCGCTGCTATTATTGTCAATCGACCAAGTTTGCTTATCTAGTTGGGTGAGCTTAAGCGTTTGGCCTTGTGCATCTTGTGCCTTGAGTTCAATGATATTTTTGGCAAAGTCGCGCACCATATAACTGCCTGGCAGCCAAGCGGGTAGGCTAAAGACCTGCACTGGCTTGGGTTGTGATAATGTCATAGTGACAGCGAATAAATGGGCTTTCGGATCGACGGGGATTATCTGGTAATGGATCATATTTATCCTGCAAAACCTGAGTGTTTTAATGGTGGCCATGCTGCCAAAAATGCCTGCAACTGGCAAATGAAAAGCAAAATATCTGCAGACACAAAGTATTGAATTGCTAGTATACTATGCCAACTAACCCAAGGAGGACGCCCCATGGCCGAAGAAACGATTTTCAGCAAAATTATTCGTCGCGAAATTCCCGCGGATATTCTGTATCAAGATGAACTTGTGACTGCCTTTAGAGACATTTCCCCTAAGGCGCCAACCCATATTTTGATTGTGCCGAATCATTTGATCCCAACGGCGAACGACATGAAAGCCTCTGATGAGCCGGTGCTTGGCCGTATGATGACGGTTGCGGCTAAATTAGCGGCGGAAGCGGGTATCGCTAAAGATGGCTACCGACTGATCATGAACTGCAATCAACACGGTGGACAAGAAGTCTATCACATTCATTTCCACCTTGTGGGCGGGGAGCCTCTGGGGCCCATGTTGAGCCAAGGCAAATGAAGGTCAATTCGGATTTTTTCCCGCTGACCCAAATGGCGCAGCGGTTTGTGGATCAACTAGCCCAGTGTCGCCGTCTCGGTTTAACGGTACTGGAGGCGAGTGAGCACCATGTGTTGATTGAGTTGCCCTACAGCACTGAATTAATTGGGTATCCCGATACGGGCGTTATCCATGGTGGAGTGATCACTACCTTAATGGATACTGCCTGTGGCAGTGCAGTCGTGAGCGCTATTTTCCATAAATTCAAATTATTAGAAATATCACCTACGCTCGATTTGCGGGTGGACTACATGAAGCCCGCTCAGCCCCATAAGCCTGTATTTGGTTTTGCAGAATGCTATAAGTTGTCTTCTAATGTTGCCTTTACTCGGGCAATTGCTTACCAAGACAGTATCGACGATCCCATCGCCCATGCCGTCGGCTCTTTTATGCGGATAAGCCCTGAAATGGTTGGTGATGCCTTTAGGCAAGCGTTAATGGGTGAAGCCGTGCCTGCGATAGGAGAGAGTGATGAGCGCAAATAATTCGATACTAGATGCAGCCAGTACAACTCAAAACGCACAGGTTAAAGCGCCTATTGATGTGCAAGGGATAGTTAAACGCGCCACTGAACTTAATGATTTTGGCCATTTACTTGAGCACGTTCCCTATGCCAAATTTATTGGCATGAAGGTGGAGCGTTTTGGTGATGAACTGATTTTTAAATTGCCCGCTAAAGACGACAATATCGGTAATCCTGTGTTGCCCGCTATTCATGGCGGCGTGATTGCGGGCTTTATGGAAATGTCAGCGATAGTGCAGTTAATGGTATTTATGCAAACGGCAAAGGTGCCTAAAGTCGTTGATTTTTCAATCGACTATTTACGTGCAGGTCTGCACAAGGATAGTTTTGCTGAGTGTCGTATTACCCGTCAGGGTCGACGAGTCGCCAACGTGAATATTGATTGTTGGCAAACCAATCGTAAGCAGCTTATTGCTACGGCACGGGCACATTTTTTGATTGATTAATCTGATTAAGTTTAGATTGATGAAGCATGACTGATTCACTATTTTAGATTGAGAATGCTTTATTTAACCTATGTTATTAAGCATGAGTTCAGCACTGTTCGATTAGTTTGTCGTTTAATGGGAAATGATGCGCTAGCTGCGTATTTTGTGGCGTGACTAGGAGAAATATATGAAACAAGTTTATACAGGGTTATTACTGGCCGCAGCGCTTACCTTAGGTGCTTGTGCCTCACATACCGCAGGGATTTCAGTGAGCTCACTGGGTGAAACCCGCGTCGATAACTCCAGCTTTGCCAGAGATATTGCGGTACAGAGTGTGGATGCACGCCGAGTCGGTGATTTAGTGCAGGGCTCAGCGTTGATTGTTAGCAAATCCTCGTCCGATATGCGTGTGCAATATAAATTCACTTGGTACGATGCCAGCGGTTTTACTATCGAAGATGAAGCGACCAGCTGGAAATCGGTGAAATTACACGGTAAACAGCAATTGCAAGTCGGCGCTGTTGCACCTAATGCCCAAGTGGTTAAATTTGATGTATACGTGCGTGAAACCTTTTCAAACTAAGCTTGAGTTTACTTCTGTTTAGTTTATTCCGTGTTTAATTGATTTTTTGATATTAAACCCGTTTTAAAAAGGCTTACTTCTTTTAAGGAGTAAGCCTTTTTATTCTTTTTACATCAACGTTCAATGACCTTAAGGTCATTCAAATGTTATTAGCTTTCGTCTTTTTGACATTGAAAGTTGCGATAAATTACCCATTTTTAAGCAAAAAGGTTTACGGCAAGATGAAATCCGGACTTTAGTCCTAAATATATTCAGTGATTGAGCACTACTATCAGCATATTACCACATGAGGATAGAAAGATGACTGCTCATATTAATGCTCAACCTACTGATTTTGCTGAAACTGTTATTATGCCGGGTGATCCACTACGTGCTAAATATATCGCTGAAACCTATCTCACCGATGCCGTAGAAGTCACGAATGTTCGCAATATGCTTGGTTACACAGGCTTTTACCAAGGACAACGCATTTCCGTTATGGGGCATGGTATGGGTATTTCATCTATGGTGCTCTATGGCCATGAGCTGATTAATTATTTTGGCGTGAAACGCATTATTCGTATTGGCAGTTTAGGTGCAACACAAAAACATGTACAAATGCGAGATGTCATTTTAGCCCAAGCCGCAGGTACGGATTCACCTACTAACGCTAAGCGTAGTAGCGGCTACCAAATGGCGACTTCTGCGACCTTTTCTTTATTGCATAAAGCTTATACAACAGCGAATGAGAAAGGTATTAGTGTAAAAGTTGGTAATATCTTTAGTGGTGATCTTTATTACGATCCTGACGAAGATATGATCCCCGCACTTGAACGTTTTGGGGTATTAGGTATTGATATGGAAGTGGCGGGGCTTTATGGATTGTCACACCAACAAGGTATCGAATCATTAGCCATTTTAACGGTATCGGATCATTGTTTAACCGGTGAAGAAACTACGGCCGAAGAACGCCAACTCTCTTTTAATAATATGATCGAGCTCGCGTTAGAAACCGCCCTCAATTAGGTTTAAAGCCATCCTTTGAACCCTTAGCATTTCACTTATGGAATGACATAATGAATAATAAAATTACTTTAACAGCCATCAGTTTTCTCGCCAATTTTATTATGGCGGGCTTTGCGACCCAATTTGGGATGTTGATTGAACCCATAGCTGAGAAATTTGCCGCTAATGTTAACGAAGTTGCATCAATTTTTTCATTGCTTAATGGCGGTGCACTCGCGGGAACGATTGCAGCATTTTTCTTTATTGAAAAAATGGGTATCAAAAGAATGACCTTGATAAGTTACAGTCTGGTTGCTCTTTCTGCTCTGGCTTTACATCTAACCAGTTCCCTACAAGTTGTGATGGTAGCAATGACCTTAATTGGTTTTTGTGGCGGTATCGGTCTATGTATTGCTGGTACGATTGTGGTGTCTGTGTGGCAAGAGAAATTACAAAGCACAATGTTAGTGGTGCAAGATGCAACGTTTAATATTGCAGGCGTTATTTTTCCATTGATAACGACTTATGCATTAACAAATTCATTATCATGGAGTTATAGCTATTTAGCCGTAGGTTTAGTGGCGTTCGGTACAGTCATTATTACCTTGTTCACTCATTTCTCTATTTGCGAGCAATCTTCTACAACACAAGAGAAACAACAGTCTGAATGGAATCTCGGTATTATTAGTGGAGGTATTGGTTTATTTTTAGGAATGTTGGCTTTATATACTTTTTTAACTTGGGCACCTTTATTTGTAAAACAAAAATTTGATATTCCGTTTGAAGATGCCGGTAATATTATTACCCAGTATTGGTCCGCTGCGCTAATTGGGGCGTTAATTTCGACTGTGATTGTGACTCGTGTAAAAATTCACCATTTCTTAGTCGGTATTATTGCTTTAGCTATGGTGATCACCGCTGCCATTGTCAGTACCAATAATCTTAATTGGATAGCTTATTTAACCTATGGTTACGGTTTTGTGTGTGCCGCGCTTTATAATGCATTTATTGCTTATGGCGTGTCTTTTGTAAAAAAAGCCAGCAGCAAAAATGTGTCATATATTCTTATTAGCGGAAGTGCTGGGGCGATGTTTAGCCCAGCCATCAGTTCTTTCTTTGAACGTATTATCGGATTACAAACAGTGATGTATGTGATACCTCTGCTTTACGCAGCGATATTTATGCTATTGATCGTTTCAAGTCGGATGAAATCGGCTATGGAACAACACTCTCCATCGGTAAGTTAATTTACCTGTGCATCCATCCCACACTCGGTTGTTAAATTAAGTCGAGTGTGGGTTATGTTGAAAGCGGTTATATACCTGCTTCAACAAATTTCTTGAGTGCGTTGAGATCACAAATCCGAATGCCATCTTTTTTCCGCTCAATTAAGCCTCGTTCCTCAAGATTTTGTAGCGCCCGACGGTAGACTCGGTCGGTAGTACCAAATCGTTCAGCCTCTAAATAGCGTTTACTAAAGCCATCTACGGGCAAGTCATTTAAGTATTCATGGTAAATATCAAATGCCACGTTATAACTGATGGGATAGAGCAGTCGTCGAGTAAAAATATCCACTGTGTCTTGGTAGTCAATCGCAATTGCACTAGCGAAAAATAGCGCGAGTTGAGGATGCTGACCGAGGCAATGTTGTAGTTTTTCAGCGCTAATCAACATGATTTCTAAGGGTTCACTGGCAATAATGTCTAGTTGACAGTGGTACTGGGTGAAGAACTCCATTTCGCCAAACAGTTGTGAATCACAATCAATAGTACCTAATTGAAAACACCGACCATTTCTTGCGGTATGGCCGAGCGATACTCGACCTTGCTTTACCAATACAAGTGATGCCATCGCTTCCCCCTGCGTCATGAGGTGAGCGCCTTTTTTGAGCATTTTTATTTCGCTGATGCAGCTAAGTACAACCGCTTCAATAAGTGGATAGTCTTGCTCCCATCGCTGGCTATAACGTCCTTTCGATAAAGGTTTTAGCTGCATCGACTATTGTCCTCTTACTGTGTTCGAAATTGCGACCTTCTATAGCATTATCATAATAGGCGGTCAAATGGACGAAAGGATTTAGGCGGCTACTAAAGATATTTTCATCATACGGACTGAAGGGCAGTGGTTTTCGCGACATTTAATTGAATCGCAGAGATAAGAGTGCCCACTTTTTATTTCCGTCATGTATACTAGGCACCGCCAAGGGGTGTTTGTTGTGCATTAATGTTACTCTGATTTTAACGTTAACGGCTGCAAACTGAGATGTCATCTGACGAACCCTTAGAACCTGATCCGGCTAATACCGGCGTAGGAATGGGCCAATCAACAGCACACTTCTGAATCGCTTATTCGTTGCCGGATCTCAAACATTATATTTGAGGTCCTATGTCAAACCGTAAAACGTCAAACCATCAATCTCCATTTTCAACCGTATTGCCAAGCTTATTTTTAGCCCGAGCGCCGCTGGCGTTAGCCATCGCTGCAGCGCTGAGCACCCCTGTTTTTGCACAAACCGACGCTATTGACAGACCCGATCCCAGCACTGAGATGGAAGTCATGGTGGTGACGGCGGATTTTCGCAGTTCAAGCTTAGAAAAAATGCCCTCCAGCATTACCGTTATCGACAGTCAAAAAATTCAAGATGAAAGTGCGCAACACTTTGAAGATTTGCTTAATTCTATCGCCAATTTTAACTGGTCAGGTGGAAGCTCTCGGCCGAAATATTTTCAAATTCGCGGTGTAGGGGAGCAGGAGCAATACCAAGGCGCACCTAATTCTTCCGTGGGTTACATCATAGATGATATCGATTTATCCGGTATTGGCATGGTGTCGAGCATGTACGATTTACAGCAGGTCGAAGTGCTTCGTGGACCGCAGGGGACGCGTTATGGCGCGAATGCCTTAGCGGGATTGATTTATCTGAAGAGTAACGATCCAACTGATGTGTTTGAGCATGGCGGCGAAGTGTCGTTAGGCGATGATGATTTACGCACTTTTAGTGGTTTCAGTTCTGGCCCATTAACGGATTCTGGCAAGCTGCTTTATCGTGTGTCAATGCAGCAACATCAGCAAAATGGTTACCACGATAACTTGTATTTAGACCGTGATGATACCAATGGTCGCGATGAATTCAGCGGCCGCGCTAAGCTGCGCTGGTATGCGACAGATGATTTGCAGTTTGATTTAACTGTGCTGCATGCCGATTTTGATAATGGCTATGATGTCTGGAGTTTAACCAATTCACCAACCCAGACAACATCGGATCAACCGGGTGTTGATAGCCAGCGCACCACAGGCGCGGGTTTTAAAGCGACCTATTCCGGCGCAGAAAACTTCGAATTAACTTCGTTAACCTCTTTTGCGAATACCGATCACCATTACAGTTACGATGGCGATTGGTCGAACCCTGAGTATTGGGCTGGGAAGCAATGTGATATTTATGATGCCGATTGGAATTCAATAGGAAAGTTGCCTTGTGTGTATGATGCAACATGGTCAAAAGTTGGTGAAAGAAAAACGTTTACTCAAGAATTACGTCTTACTTCAAATGATGCAGGGAAAATATTTAACGAATCGACTGATTGGTTATTTGGCGTTTATTTTTCTAATTTGCAGGAAGACAACAGTCTGGTTGATTATGCAAAATATAGTAACGGTGGTTTGAATCCTAGCTTTAAAGAAAGAACTAAATATCTGGATTCAATATATGATGCGAAAAATTATGCGATATTTGGTCAACTCGATATCGATATGAGTCATGATTATTTACTGTCTCTTGGATTGAGATTAGAAAATCGCTCGAGTGATTATAGTGATACAAATCTGGATGCTTTTTCGCCCTCTGAAACTATGTGGGGTGGTCATCTCGCATTGAGTAAAGCACTGAGTGAACAGCATAATGCTTACATTCGCGTTGCCAGAGGATATAAAGCGGGTGGTTTTAATATGACACTTCCCGCTGATTTCAGTGATAAAAAAGAGTTTAATACGGAAACTTTATATAACTATGAATTAGGTCTTAAATCTGCATGGTTATCTGGCGCTCTTAGTACGAATGTTGCTATTTTTTATATGGATAGACAAGACCAGCAAGTATCTGCATCTAAACAAAATCCTGAAGATATAAGTGAGTTTATTCTTTTTGTAGATAATGCTGGAAGTTCAAAAAACTATGGTCTTGAAATTGATGCTAATTGGTACATCGATAGTAATTGGCATTTATATTCTAGCCTTGGCTATTTAAATACAGCCTATGGTGATTATCAGTATGAGGTGGGTGAAGATAAGTTTGTGGATTTAACTGGCCGCGATCTGGCCCATTCTCCACACGTTACCTACAGCCTTGGCGGGACTTATCGTGCTAATTCGGGTTGGTTTGCTAACCTGAATCTTAGCGGTAAGAGTGAATTCTATTATTCAGACAGCAATGAATCCCGCTCTGAACCCTACACTATCGTCAATGCTCGCGTAGGTTATGAGGCGAGCGCATGGTCGGCATATTTGTGGGGACGCAATCTGTTTAATGAAGAATACGGTGTACGTGGCTTTTATTTTGGCAATGAGCCAGATAACGGTTGGGCGGAAAAGCAATATATTCGTTACGGCGATCCGCGTCAGATTGGCGTAACCTTTAACGTTAAGTTTATGTAATAGCTCATTTTAAAGTGAGTATAATCATTTAAGTGTTAACTGAACTGTAGCCCAGTATTTGGGCTACAGCCTTACTTTAGAATATCAAGGAATTAAAATGAAACTGACCGCAGAAATTAGCATGTATCCCTTTAATGAAAATTACCTCGATCCTATCAAGTGGTTTATTGGCCGCGTGGATAGTTATCCCAATATCGAGCGCGTGACTAATGCGATGGCAACTCAAGTGTGCGGCGATTATTTAGATGTGATGACTATGCTAGCGACCGAGATGCAAGCGGCCCATGAGAAATGGGGCAAGGCAGTATTTGTGTGTAAGTTTATCGGTGGTGAGCTGAATTTAGCCCACAGCGAATAATGATTGACCGCCATGTAAGCGACAAATAGGCAATGAGAACAACACTATGACAGATTTATGGTTAACCTTGGTCGAGAGCGTTAATACGGCCTTTGGTGAAGTCCATGTGATGACCGTATGGGAAGCCCTCGCGGTATTGTTGGCGATGGCATATTTACTGCTGGCGATGAAGGCCAGTGTGTGGTGCTGGGCGGCGGCCTTTGCCAGTACCGCCATTTACACTGTGTTGTTTTGGAAGGTGTCGCTACTGATGGAGTCTGTGCTTAACGTCTATTACATGGCGATGGCGCTCTATGGATATTGGCTCTGGACCCAAGGTGGTGATAAGCATCAAGGAGTAAAAGTGACCACTTGGCCATTGAAAACCCATTTAAAGTTGATCGCAGCGACGGGTGTGATTTCGCTTTTGGTTGGTCACGGTATGGCGACATATACCCAAGCCGCATTCCCGTATCTAGATGCGGCGACAACCTGTTTCGCCGTGATGACGACTTATTTAGTGGCAAAAAAGGTACTTGAGAATTGGCTTTATTGGGTAGTTATCGACATAGTGTCGATTTACCTTTATCTCAGCAAAGGCTTGATGCTGACATCCTTGTTATTCGTGCTTTATGTGGGTCTGGCGGTCGTGGGGTATTTCCTGTGGCGAACCGCGTTAGCCGACGCCCGTGAAGCTAATACCTTGAAGTTACTCAGTTAATGCTCGATATAAACGTCTCGATGCAGCGCTCAGCAGGCGAGCCATTCAAAGCACTTTACCCCATACTCAAAAGTGCAGGGCTAGTTAACGTGTTAAGTATTCATGAGCTTGCGGGCGGCTTAAGTAATCACAACTATAAAATCACTATGCCCACAGGCAGTTATGTGCTGCGGGTGAATGCGGATGCGGCGGACAGTTTTTGCAACCGCCAGCAGGAGCGTTTTTACTGGCAGCAATTGGCTCAAGCTAAACTTGCTCCTGAACTGTTGTGGGTGAGCGAAGATGAGCGTTATTACCTCAGTGATTTTATTGAAAGTGATTATATTGAAAGTGACGATATTGAAAACGAAGGCTTAATTCACTGGCCAGCGTTAGAGCGCCAAACGAGTGCTGCTGATTTTGTGCTGGGGCAATCGGCGTTTAATTATTTACAGTATCCGGCAGCAGAACAAGAAACGCATCCCAACCAAGCCCATTGTTTGCTATTGGCGTTATTGCTGCAATTACGCGATCTGCCTACAGGGCCTTATGCTATTAGTATCACTGAGCAGTGGCAGGAATATCACCAGCAAATGCTTGCCTATCAGGCTTCTGCAACATTTAGTGAGCCAGTATTAAGGCGTGTTGTGTCATTGAAGCAGGGTAGTGATATTGGTGATAGCAATACTCACGATTGGAACGAGCGGATGGCTAAGCTGCTTGCAATTCAAATTGAAATCAAACATTGGTGTGATGAGTTAGCAGCCTGCATAATCAAGCCACAGTTTTGCCATCGCGATCTTAATCCCCATAATTTGTTACTTAAAAATAACCGCTTGTGTTGTATCGATTTTGAGTATGCGACGGCGTCGCATCCACTGTGTGAGTTGGCTGTAGTGTTAGCGACCCATGCGTTAACGCCCTATCAGCAAAGTGTGTTGGTGAAACAGTATCTGAGTGGACACCCTTATGTTACTGCACAAGCCGTAACGGCAGTGCCTGCCGCTATTGACATGTATTGGGTATTTGCTTGTTACTGGGCATTATTGATGGCAGCGCAAACAGAACCCAGTCGTAGCGCCGACTACCTTGCTTGGTTTGATTGCTTCTGGCCGCTGATCACCCCCAAATAGCCATTATTGCGTGTGCTTAGTTTCCATCTGATGATAATGGCTCATTCCCTTATGGCATTGACCGCTCGATTGGTGGGACATGCGGGTAGAACATACTGAAAACCTTTATTAGACAAACTTGTTTGATATAAAAAGCAACTTTATATAGTCTCAAGCGTCTTATTAGCAACAATTCTAGGATGGATTATTCAGTATGAAAAAAGGCGTGATGCTACTTGTGTGTCTCTTAGGCTTAAGCGCCTGCTCCACTAAATTCAGTTACCATTTCCTCGACTGGGCCATCGGCTGGGAGCAAGAGGATTATGTTACCTTAGATAAATCTCAGCAAAAGGCATTCGATTCCCTCATTGAAAAATTTGTCATTTGGCACCAATCCAAAGAGTTAGCTCATTATGTGGTGCAATTGACCGAAGTCGAAAGCCTCATAAAAACCAATACGTTAACGCCAGTGCTATGGGCAGATCATGTGAATATTGCTAAGCGGCATTGGTTTCGATTGTTTGAGTTCGCCTTGCCCGAGCTTCTACCTATCATAATGTCTTTGTCCGATGAACAGGTGAAGCAGATCCTCACAAAATTACGGGAGGAAGAGCAGGAGCTCGTTAAAGAATTTGCGGGTAAAACCCCTGAACAGTTACAAAAAGATGCCGATGAAAACCTTCAAACCCAATTTGATGATTGGCTTGGAAGTGTAACTGCGGAGCAAAAAGTGCTTATTCACCAATATAATCAACAGCGTTTATCCACCTTAGATATGTGGCTTGAGTACAGACACGAATGGTTACGCCAGTTTGAAGTTGCATTGGGTCAGCGCGCCGATAAAACATTATTAACCGAGCGTTTGACCTTGCTGATGACGCAGCCCGATGAGCTTAAGTCAGAACAACATAAAGTGTTTTTACGTAAAAATACTGAGGCATTCGGGACTTTGCTGCTGGCGCTGAATGCGAGCTTATCGGAGCAGCAGTCTAAGCATTTTTATAAAAAGTTAGGTGGGCTCATTCAAGATCTCAAGGAACTGAATCAGGAAGCGATTGAAAAAGAAGCCTAGGCAATGAAAGATTTATTACCTTGCTAGGGTCTATTCCTGCAAGCCAATAAATCAGCCAACTAACTACTAATAGAGACCTTATGCCACTCGTATCCCTTTATCAGAAACTGCTCAATATGAGCCGCTATTTCGAAGGCTTAGTGCCATTAGCCCTTAGGATTTACCTTGCACCTGTGTTAATGCAAGCAGGCTATAACAAGCTCGCTCACTTTGAAGATACGGTTGCTTGGTTTGCCAATCCCGATTGGGGTTTAGGCCTGCCAATGCCGGCGGTAATGGCAGGACTGGCGGCGGGAACTGAGTTCTTTGGTGCTATCTTGTTACTGCTTGGGCTCGCGACGCGACTGATTTCAATCCCTTTAATGGTCACTATGTTGGTCGCCGCATTGACTGTGCATTGGCCAAATGGTTGGTTAGCGATTGCCGATGGTAGTTCTTGGCTTGCGAATGACAGAGTGATTGAGGCAGGGGATAAACTGATAAAAGCCAAAGAGTTATTGCAGGAGCACGGTAACTATGACTGGCTGACCAGTTCAGGTAATTTTGCTGTGCTTAATAATGGTATTGAGTTTGCGATCACCTATTTTATTATGTTGTTGGCGCTTTTTACCTTAGGCGGTGGTCGTTACACTAGCCTAGATTATTTCATCGCTAAGCGCTGTGGGATTAAGTAAGTCTTTCTCAAGCGGGCCAATTGTTAACTGCATCAGATTTTCAAGCGCATTTAATTTTGCAGCCCACTCGATTGTTAAGTGCACTCAACAAGTTAAATCCCACTCAAGCGGTGGGATTTTTTTATGCCTCTTTGTCAGCAATTTGCTATGCTTGAGCGCAATTTATATCGAACTAGGATAAGAACTTGGACGCTATTGAACTTTTACTCACTCGCCAATCAACCCCACGATTAACTGCTCCTGCTCCAGATGCGAGTCAATTAAAAATCATCTTAGATGCTGCCATTCGTGTGCCAGATCATGGCGCTTTAGCGCCATGGGAATTTATTATTGCCGTAGGAAAAGGGTTAGATACCTTGGCAGATATCTTTGTTGAGGCAGCGAAAGCGAGCGGCGCCGATGAGGATTTTGTCAATAAAGCTAAGGGCATGCCAATGCGCGCGCCTATGGTGATTACTGTCGTGGCGAAAACGCAGCAACATTCCAAGGTCCCCGTACTTGAACAGCTCATTGCAGCGGGTTGTGCGACCATGGCGATGCAGCAGGCTGCCTTTGCCTTAGGTTTAGGTGCAGTGTGGCGTACAGGGGATTTTGCCTTTGATGCGAATGTGAATATTGCTTTAGGTCTTGAGCCACACGATCAAATTGTCGGCTTTTTGTATGTGGGGACGCCAGCCGTTACCGCTCCCAAGAAACCGCAAAAGGACGGCAGTCAGTACGTCCGTTATTTATAAATCCGCCTCTTTTTTTAGTGGAGAAATTCTATGCAAGTTGCGCGTACTCCTAGACTCATCCTGCGGCAGTTAACCCCAGCCGACGCTTCTTTTATGTTAGTCTTGCTCAATAGCCAAGGCTTTATAGAGAATATCGGGGATAGAGGAGTACGCACACTTGTGCAGGCTAAGGATTATATCGTCAATGGACCGATGAAAAGTTATGCCGAGTGCGGTTTTGGTTTTTATGCTGTAGTGCTTGCCGAGAATGGATTCACCATTGGCATCTGCGGTTTAATCAAACGGCCGACACTGGACAATGTCGATATAGGTTATGCTTTTTTGCCGCAATATTGGGGCAAGGGCTATGCATTCGAAGCGGCTAAAGCCGCTTTTGACTTAGGTAAAAGTTTAGGTATTGAGCGTATTGTCGCGATTGTTAGCAGCCATAATAGTGCTTCAAAAGCTTTGCTGAACAAACTTGGATTACACTTTGAGCGTTGTTTGCAGCTTAGTGATCATGATGCGCCTGTTGAACTGTTTGGCCAACCTTAACGTATTGTTTATATAGGTTTTTATTTTATTGTAATTCCGTCTTCTTTATTCTAGAATTTCGCAAATTTTATCGTTGAGATATGGCAATCATATCTCTTATCGACGCCCCTCGAAAATCAGGCTCACTTAATCCCTCCTTGAGCCCTTGAGTACAGCAAAAGCGTAGCCCTTTTTTGGATGTAGCATAATGGTTTCGCAATTAAGTGAAGCAATGCTGGACGTGATCGCTGATGCCTTGGTAGACAAAGGCTATATCTTTTTATCTGACTTAGTTCCTTCCTGTATTAGCCAAGTACTATTGGAAAAAATTCAATCAACTGAAATATATGAATTAAAAGCTGCCTCTATCGGTCGAGGTTCTGAACAGCACTTAAATCCAGACATTCGCCGTGACAGAATACAGTGGCTAGAAGAGCAAAATGAGCCTGATGCCCAGTATCTTGAGTTGATGACACAACTCAAAAATGGCTTGAATCGTCGCTTGTTTATGGGCTTATTCGATTATGAAAGCCACTATGCGGTATATCAGCCTGGGGCCTTTTATAAAAAACATGTTGATGCGCTAAAAGGCAGCCAAAATCGTATTTTAACCACAGTGTTTTTCTTAAATCCCGACTGGAAAGCGGCAGATTGTGGTGAGTTGATTATCTATGATGAAGCCGATATTGAGATTGAGCGCATCGCGCCTAAAATGGGCCATTTTGTGATTTTCCTCAGTGAGCGTTTTCCCCATGAAGTGACTAAAACCTTGGCCCAGCGTAATAGCATTGCGGGCTGGTTTAGGGTCAGTAACAGCGTGCATGGTTTTTAACTTTAGCTTTTAACTTCACCAGATAACAAACGCCTAAATGCTGCCCACAGGTTTAGGTGTTTTTGCTCTCGATTGCCGCTTTTGGTCATCGTCATCATCAATCACGAATCACCAATCACTTATCGCGACTGCGCAATGTCATTGGCTATTTCTCGGATATTGATTGGCCATATCACGGCGTGTTCTTCCGCAGCAGTATTTATTCCAACCTGTTTTAACTGCCTTCTACTCATTTTTTCAATTTTTTTTACATTCTTAAGCTTTAGGTAATCTAAGCCGCCAACAATGGAATGAATTTGTCCAATCATGCTGAAAATAGGGTGTTTTTTTATTCTCGTTTAATGTTAGGCTAGATAGAAATGTGCGCTACAACACACTTTTCTATCATCTAACGGAGGCGATACTGTGGGCTGTGAAGATAACTTAGGTTGTTTAAGTGGTGAGCATATTGTACTTGAGCCCTTATCTTTGTCCCATGTGGCGGCATTGAGTCTAGCCGTGACAGATGGTCAACTTTGGCGTTTATGGTTTACCAGTGTCCCTGAGCCAACTGAGATGAAGCTCTATGTGGCTAAAGCACTCGAAGAAAAAGCGCGGGGCCTGAGTTTTCCCTTTGCGGTGCGGGATAGAGTGTCAGGGGAAATCGTCGGATGCACGCGAATTTGCAACTGGGAGTTTGATAATCGCCGTCTTGAGATTGGATACACTTGGTATGCTAAACGTGCCCAGCGCACTGGGATTAATACTGAAGCTAAACTGCTGTTATTGACCTTTGCTTTTGAAACTTTAGACGCCATTGCCGTTGAGTTTCGTACTCACTGGCATAATCAAGCTTCGAGACAAGCCATTACAAGACTGGGCGCTAAGCAAGATGGTGTATTGCGAAATCATAAGATTCTTAAGGACGGTACGATCCGCGATACCGTGGTGTATTCCATTATTGATACCGAGTGGCCAACGGTGAAAAACAGTCTGCAATTTCGATTGCGACAACGACCGCCATCACTCTAATGATAAATAGGAAAAGCCCATGGCAAGCATCATAACTCGAGTAGATGTGACTCATGTCCATGAGGTTGCAGTGTTATTCAATGAGTACCGACAGTTTTATGGGCGTAGGGATGATCTCGCGGCTGCGGAGCAGTTTATTCATTCAAGAGTGTCAGATGGCTCATCAGTGATATTTATAGCCAAAGATAATCAAGGGCTTGGATTAGGTTTTGTTCAAATGTATCCCAGTTTTTCATCGTTACGTTTGGCCCCTATGTTGATCCTCAATGATGTGTATGTGACTCAACATGCCCGATGTGTCGGTATTGGGCGGGCATTAGTGCTACAGGCCGCCAGTTATGCCAAAGCGCATAATATGAGTTATTTGATGTTAGAAACACAGCAAAAAAACCAGCGTGCGCAGGGCTTGTATGAAGGTTTAGGGTTTGTGCGTAACCAAGATTTTTATATCTACGAACTTGAGCTCCACCGAGGGCTTGAGTAGGTTTATTTATGGCGATTAAAAGGAAAAATAACATGTTAACTCAGGTAAAAACGTTAGTATTAGGTGGTTTAGTCTTAAGTGCCAGTACTGCAGTTTGGGCTGATGAAGCAGAAAAAGCGTTTAGTAAAGAAGCCATTGAATGTGCCGCTTACTATCAAATTAGCTCAGAAGCCATTGGGGCGATGAATGCACCGCAAATGCAGGCCGTGGGTGAGCGTTTAAAAAGTTCTAAAATTGAGTCTGAGAATTTAGCTAAGAAATACAGCTCTGAAGCAGAGGTCACTCAAGCGGTTGCCGATGCTAAAGCCCGTCAAATCGAAAGCTTAGGTGGGTCAAGCAACTTAGGTGCGTTAATGGGTAAATATAAAGAAGAATGTAAAAACCTGTTAGCCGATCCACAAAAGCGTTTAAATTATTGGACTATGGCGACGATGTAATCGTAGGTTTTAGTCAGGGTAATCGTTTACGGATTGTGAAGAGAAGGAGCCTGATGGCTCCTTTTTTGCGTTAAAGTACAAGCACTAAGGAGCAGATGGAGCATTCATATTGAGTCGGTTTCCCCATAGATTTTAGCCCCGTTTGGTTTAGGGGCTTAGAACCAAGTTGCTTATTTTCGCTCGGCTGAAACTCAACCGCAGTTTTTAGGGTCTTAGTTACATGGTCAAGTATTTAAGCCTTGGGTTTAAATTCTCCTCAGTTTTAAATTCTTAGTTCAGTTTACGATATTCAAAGATAATCAAATATGAGTACTAAATAGGAGCACTATGGTATTAACAATAATGGCAGCGACTGTTTTGAGTGCTGGAGTCTGTGGCTACCATTTAATCTATGGTAAGCGGGTTTTATTGGCGCCGCTCTTGAAGGCGAATGTGTTACAGCAAAGCAAGCAAATGCTACTGTGCTTATTTCACTGCCAATCGGTATTTTTTGTGGTTTCAACGGCTGCACTTTTAGCCTGTGCACTTAAGGTGATCCCTGGGATGTATGCCTTTAGCCTGTTGTTATTCCTCGGGATGAACTACGGGATCTTTGCGATTTGGCAGTTTTATATTGCCACTCTGAGTCCACCAAATAGTGGCCAGATGATCATAGTGCAAGCGCTGATTTTCTTACTCATTGGTATTTTGGCTATGCTAGGGCCACTCTTGTCTGCCGCGTAAATTGCTCATGAGAACTTGATAAATCATCGCGATTGAAGCGTCAGAGTTTGAAAAAATAAACAGCGAATTATGGGGTTAATTGAATACCGTATTGGGCGGCGAGTTCAGCGAGCTTACCATTATTGATGAGCAGTTCAATCCAGTGTGAGAGCCTTTTGCTATCGAGCTGTGAACTGGGGTTGAGTAAAATGCCATTGGCGTATTTTTGGTCCCATTCATCTGATATTAAAAGTAATTTTCTCTCTTCTGGATGAACCTTTAAATAATACTGTAAGTAAGAGTTCGTCACGGGCGCTATGTCGGCGCGTTCACGTAGAATGCTTTCGATAGAGGCGTTATTGTGACTGACGAACAAGGGACGAAATTGCTTTGCCAGCGTATTCGCATCGGTTTCAAAGTGGGCAAACTGGTAGTGATATCCTTTGATGAACGCAATTGACTTGTTGGTTAAGTTTTTGAAATAGCTTTGGTTATGAGCTTTAGTTTTAAGTGCAATAAAGACTTCACCATCTATCATATGTAGCGGAATAAACTGAGTCGCTATTTTTTGCCATCCCCAAGCGGGATTCTCAAAGAGCATCATGTCGAAGCGACCTAAGGAATAGGCTTTATATCTGTGCTTAATACTGGTGACGGCAAATTTAAAGACCACTTCTTGTTGTACTTGATTTAATGCATTAATGATATCGAGTGTGAGACCTGTGTAACGGCCGTCTTGTTGTTGATGGACATAGGGAGCAAATTGATAACCACCGACATGAATTGTCGGAATTGACTCGGGAATCGCTGGCGACTGAACTTTATCTTGGGCGATAGCCGCGGTAAATGCGCTAATGCTTAAGGCTAAACAAAAGAGTAGACGACACAACTGGCTCAATATCATAGTCACCCTTGTTATTTTTAGCATGAATGATTTTTTACAAGTATACACAATTTAATTTGTTCAATGCTGTCGATAAAGTGCGAATTTTAAATCTGTCATAGTAAGCTAGCGCAAACAGGATGAGGGAGATTTCACATTGAGCAAGATAAAATCTCAAGTGTGTGGTTGGGTTGAACAGGGACATATCACGCAAGAGCAGGCGAATAAGCTTTATCGACAGGTGACAGTCTTGCCGGATGGGTCGAGTTGGCGTCGCTTAATCGCTCATTTATTACTCTGGTTCGGTGCGTTAAGTTTTGCCTGTGGGGTGATTTTTTTCTTTGCCTATAATTGGCAATCTTTGGGGCGATTTGCCAAATTTGGACTGATTGAAGTGGCGATAATACTCGCTATCACCGCATTTGCTTGGCTCTATTATCGTGCCAACATTTATTCCCCTGTTAGCTCTTATCGTAAAGACAGCACTTTTGGTGCGGCGACCGCCAATGGCGTGCTACTGGCCGCAAGTGTGTTAGTTGGTGGCTTATTAGCGTTAGTTGGGCAAACCTATCAAACGGGCGCCGATCCTTGGCAGTTATTCGCGCTATGGGCATTCGTTATCTTACCCTTTGCTTGGGTGGCAGGATTTGATGGTTTGTGGCTGTTGCTGGTGGGATTGCTAAACCTCAGCATAGGGATATTTCTGGATTCCTTTTCCCATTTCTGGGGATTATTTTGGGGCGCTCAAGGACAATTGCTGATCTTTATCTGTTTGAATTTAGTTATCTATTATGCTTTTGTACTTTTAGATCACAAAGTCGCGGGGCGCTGGCATGCGCCAATCCTTGAATATGCCTGTTCATTGTTTGCTATGGGTTGTTTTACTTGGTTAATCACTTGGCTTATTTTCGACGATTTCCTTGAACGTGATAGCTTCAGCACTGGGATCTTCTGTGGTTATTTTACCCATCTGATATTCGGATTCGTTATTTTTCGTTATAGATTACTACGCATATATCCCTTGGCCTTGGGCGGTTTTAGCTTGATTGCTGTAGGCGCCGCGTTACTGATAAAGCTGATGTTTGAGGATAATGACCACATAGGTGGATTTTTGTTTATTGGGCTTTATATCATTTTGGCAAGCACAGGTTTGAGTATTTGGTTGAGGGAGCTAAACCGGAAACTTAAACCTCAGTTTGTAGGAATCGCCAGCCAAGGGAGCGTGAGCGTGGGAGATGTTCATGAGCAACAATAATGGTTTACAGGATAGCGAAATGATCACTCGACCCTGCACTGATAGTGTTACGTCAATCGACGCTTCGAGTGAATTAAGTCTAATCAAACACTGGCAAGCTTTGTATGCCGAAGGCAATGTTAGTGCAGCTCAAATGCCAGAAGACCATGATATCCCTTGGTATATTGCCACTATGCAGGCGTTTGCTGCTTGGATAGCGGCGTTGTTTTTATTGAGTTTCATGATGGCAGTGTTTGGTGCCATTTTTGAGCATGTTGAAGAAGATGTCATTTTATTTATCGGCTTAACCTATTTAGCCTTGGGGATTGGGCTGTATTTTTTACCGCGGCAACAGATTTTTATTGAACAATTTGCTTTTGCCGCCTGTTTGAGTGGTTTGATCAGTGTGGCATGGGGATTATTTGATTTAATTAACAATGATTTTAGCCTCACATGGTATCTCTGTATGGCGGGTATTACATTATTACTGTGGGGCTTGATTGCCCATGGGCTAGCCCAGTTCGTATTCGCTTTTTGCTTTAGTTGGTGCGTGATTGGCCTGATGGCAAAATTTGAACTGCTCAATTTTAGCCCAAGCCTTTTTGCCGTAGTCATTAGTCTAGTGTTATTAAATATCAATCAGTTCGGGCGTCATTATCGTAGGGCTCGGATGCTCATCTATGGCTTCGCACTCGCGTTGCTTTCGTTGCAGTTGATGCACGCTTTTAGTATGGACAGTATTTTTGAAGCCTTATTTAGCCCTTGGCAGCAAAGCCTGTGGCTGACACTGACTCATCTGTTGATTATTTTCGCTATTTGCGGATTTTTATTGGTGACAATCTTGCGCGAGCGCCAGCAATCACTAAGCTCACCAGCGGCGCTGGGGTGTGTTATCGGTTTAGTCATCGTTAGCGGTTTATCCTTACCTATGCAGGGTTTATCAACGGCTATTCTATTGATCTTGCTTGGTCATTATTGCAACGAGTCTTGGTTGAAAGGTATGGGAATGGTGTCGGCGCTGTTATTTGTCAGCGGGTATTATTATTCCCTAGAGACGACTCTGTTACTTAAATCTGGTTATTTGATGGGCTTAGGCGCCTTGCTGTTGGTGGCAAGGTTAGTGATGTGGCGGTTATTTCCTGCCAATGAAAATGCCAAGGAGACTGTGTGATGGGCAATGTGATGGGAAAACTGTCGGCTTCACATAAATGGGCGCTTGGACTCGTATTATTCACAACAGTGACGATTCTCGCTGGCGTGAATTGGCGCATTTTCAAATTCGAACAACTCCTTAATCACGGCCAAGTGGTGCGTTTTGCATTAGCACCGGTCGATCCGCGCTCATTAATGCAGGGTGATTACATGGCGCTTGAATATGCCATTGCGCGCGATGTGCGTAGTGCCTTAGCGCCGCAACAAATGCAGGGCCAGTTATTGCTGGCTGTCGATGGGCAAAAAGTGGCGCGTTTTGTGGACTTTTATACCGACCAAGCACTCGGTAAAGATCAACTACGAGTGCAGTTTCGTGTCCGTGGTAATCAAATTAAGCTCGCATCGAACAGCTTTTTCTTTGAAGAAGGACAAGCCGATCATTTTAGTGAAGCTAAATACGGTGAGTTTAGAGTGAATTTGCAAGGTGAGTTACTGCTCGTCAGTTTACTCGATGAAAAGCTTCAGCCCTTATAACCCTGTGTCATGATTGTCATGATTGCCATCCATTTGTTCTGCTTACTTGATTAACCTCGATTTATCTCTGGCCGCACTGTGTAGTTCGGCCAGCATCTCCCGTACTGCTTTCTTCCTAGTTCTGATCGCTAAATCGCACGAATAATATCCACCTTAAGTTGCAACTTTGATGCAACCAATTTGTAACCTTGACCGCCTATAGTATCGTCAGTCTTCGAGGTGACATCACCTTGAAGCATCTAAGCGCATCAATTAAATACCAAATATTAAAACAATACATTTAGGGGTCTCAATGTTTAACACTAAAACTGTGCTGGCGTTAGCCATCAGCAGCGTTTGTGGGCTTGCCCATGGCGCGGATAATTTGATCATTTCTGAATATGTCGAAGGCAGCAGCAATAATAAAGCTATCGAACTGTATAACCCAACCGCGGGCGCTATTGATTTAAGCCAATACCAATTGCGCTTCTATTTTAATGGCAGCACAAACGTCGGCACGACCATTGCGCTCACGGGCTCTTTAGCGGCGGGGGCGACTTATGTGGTTGCCGATAATGACTCTTCTGCCGATATCCTTGCTGTCACAAATCAACAGAGTAGCGCCAGCTTCTTTAATGGCGACGATGCGATTGAGCTGACCTATCAAAATCAAGTCATTGATAGTTTAGGCAAAGTCGGTGTTGATCCCGGTGCCGAGTGGGGCAGTGGTGATCTCTCCACTCAAGATAATACCCTGCGCCGTAATCCTGATCTGCTGATTGCCGATCCTATCAGTACTGATGCAGTAAGCTTTAGCACTTGGCTAGGTTTTGCTAAGGACGATGTTTCTGATCTTGGTAAGTTCAGTGCGGGTACGCCAACCGATCCCGTCGACCCTCCACCAAGCTCTTTAGTGTGCGGCGAAGAAGCCACAGCAATTCATGCGCTTCAAGGCGCAGGCGCTGCCAGCCCTCTCAATGGTCAAACTTTAGTGGTTGAGGCGGTTGTCGTCAGTAATCAAGAAGCTGGTCTTAAGGGCATTTTTGTACAAATGGCCGATAACGAAGCCGATAGCGATCCCCAAACCTCGGAAGGTGTGTTTGTGTATACCGGCAATGCGCCCACAGCTTATGTGGCAGGCGATCGTATTCGTTTAAAAGCCAAAGTCACTGAATATCAAGGCTTAACTGAACTAACGACTTTATCAGAACACAAGTTGTGTGCTACAGGACAAACGTTACCAACGGCCGCGCTAGTGGCCTTACCAGTTAACAGCAGTGATGATTTTGAGCCCTTTGAGGGCATGCGTGTTCGTTTTAGCCAAGATTTAGTGGTGAATGAAGTCTATAACCTCGGTCGTTATGGCGAGATTTCATTAGGCAGTCAGCGCCACTTTATTGGTACGCAGGTGGCTGCACCGGGCGCGGATGCGCTAGCTGTGAGTGCAGCCAACCAACGTGACAGTATTTTATTGGATGACGGTTTAACGGCGCAGAATCCTGATCCTGTGCAATTCCCCGCTCCTGGTCTTAGCGCATCAAACACAGTGCGTGTAGGTGATAAAGCCACATCGCTTACGGGTGTAATGCACTATGGCTTTAATTTGTATCGCATTATGCCAATCGAGACGGTGAATTTTATAGCGGAAAACCCACGCCCAATCGCACCAACATTGGTTGAGGGCGGTAATCTAAAAGTCGCTAGCTTTAACGTGCTTAACTACTTCAATGGCGACGGCCAAGGTGCAGGATTCCCAACTGCGCGTGGTGCCAATACCTTAAGCGAGTTTGAGCGTCAAAAGGCGAAGATTGTCAGTGCCATGGTGGGCATTAGTGCCGATGTATTTGGTTTGATGGAAATTGAAAACGATGGCTTTGGCGCCAATTCAGCCATTGCTGATTTAGTCGCAGGTTTGAATGCTGCTGTGGGTGAAGCGCGTTACGCTTATATCGCGCCAACAGGCATGAATGCGATTGGCACCGATGCCATCACAGTCGGCTTGATTTATCGCAGTGATAAAGTCACGCCGCAGGGCGCTGCACGTATTCTATCTAGTGTAAATTCGCCATTAGATAGCGATCAACAGCCCCTGTTTGACGATAGCAAAAACCGTCCAATGCTGACGCAAGCCTTTAGCGTGAACGGCAGTGACGAAGGCGTGGTTGTTGCGGTTAATCACCTTAAATCTAAAGGCAGTGAATGTGCGGGCGAACCTGATCTTAACGACGGTCAAGGCAACTGTAATATCACTCGTACCCGTGCGGCGACGGCTGCAGATCAATGGATTAGCGAGCAATATCCAGATCAAGGCGTACTGCTGATTGGTGATTTGAACGCCTATGCGAAGGAAGATCCATTAACGGCGTTAGGTAACGCGGGCTTTAGTGAGCTGTTTGCCAAACTTGAAAAGCCAAATCCTTATTCCTATGTGTTCTCGGCTGAATCGGGTCAGTTGGATCATGCTTTAGCAAACGCTGCCCTGTTGGATAAAGTGGTGGATGTGACGCAGTGGCATATCAATACCGACGAACCACGTGTATTGGATTACAACGAAGAGTTTAAGACGCCCGCTCAAATCCAAGACTTATTCGCAAGTGATGCTTACCGCTCATCGGATCACGATCCTGTGGTGATTTCACTCTTACTTGAAGCGGAAAAAGTCGCGCCAGTGGCCAGTTTCACTCAAGTGGTGAATGGCGCTGCAGTGCAACTGACATCTACTTCAAGTGACAGCGATGGACAAATCGTGTCTGCCGAGTGGAGCTTTGGTGATAACACAGTGGCAGTGGGTGAGGTAGTGACTCACAGTTACAACCAAAGCGGCGAGTATCTGGTCACGCTAACTGTGACTGATAATGACGGCCTAACCCATAGCACGTCGCAAATGGTGACAGTGGTTGCTGATAATATGAAACAACCACCCGTTGCGCAAATTCAGCGTATCAATCTCGGTGTTGTCGATATGTTTATTTCGACTAGCTTTGATACCGATGGCGTAATCAAGCAACATAAATGGACGTTCGACAATGGCACTCGCGCTAACGGTCAAGTGGTATTACGCCTTGCCCGCCGTGGACAACACACAGTTGAACTGACCGTTAAAGATAACGACAAGTTAACGGATACTACGACGCTGACGTATCGTTAAGCCAGTCTTTTTATTCCGTTGATTCTTAAGTGATTCAAAGCCCGCAGCCGCGGGCTTTTGTTTTTGCCTAAAAGCAAGATAACTTTGTCGTCAGTTGCTGTGACGCATCAATTGTCATTGTTTCCCCAGTGACTCGTCACCTCTTTATTTAACAAGAAGCCTCCCTGAGGGCTCTAATAAAATATCCCTGTTTTAGAAGGTTACAGGTGCAACAATGCCAATCTTAACTAACCCTTCTGCTGTTCGTTTAGCTAAAAAGCTATTGCCCCATTGCTCGTTAGCAATGTGGCATCTAGCTCACTTCAACATCTGTATAATGGCCCAATTTTAGTAATGTTACAGAGCTCTAGCCTTATCAATTACCTTCGCCTATGAGAAAATGTGGTATGAGTGTTAGCCTGAATGCTGTTATTCAAGGTCGATAATTAGTCTGACGTGAGCATGTAAAAATGAGAAAGCTAAAACAATATCAAGTTATTACCCATCAAACTGTATATAAAACGCTACCGAAAAAAAGCAAATTCCTATAGCATCATTTGTACCAATTGACATGGATGTGGCAGCTGCTAAATCCAACAAGCGATTTATATTCTGCAAACAGCGCAGAGCATAAATACTAAGACGTTAAGTGCTTAAGGAGTGAGTTTGGAAATTACCGATTTCTTTCCCGAACAAGGGCATATTCAGAGACTTTATTGTGATGCATGCCAAGGTCATTTAGATCTTGTTTTTTCTGATTTCCATGAACTTGTTACAGGTGTGGATATTGAAATAAAGGGGCTTCCGATGCTCTACTGTGGATTATGTGACAAAAGCTTATTTCCTGATGATTCTAAGTTCGCAGTGATCTATTTGCATGAGCAGGCATTTAAAAAATCTAGTAACAAGGTGACTGTTACACGTAATAAAACAAACCAAGATTTCGGTTTTGGTGTTGCTCCATTCATTTACGATTCAGACGACTATAAATATATTCCTGGACTTAAGCGGCCATGGGATGAAGGTTTTCTTACACCAGTATTTTTTAATCGAGAAGTACTTTTAAAATATGATTCATCCCCAACTTATCGATTAAGCTTTGCTTCAACCACATATGGACAGATACGGAGAGGTGATGATTTTTCAATGCCATTTGGCATTAATAAAAACGGTAAGGTTGTTATGTGGCTGGGCGACATTGCTCGCCTTCCTGATGCTGAACAATATTATCTCCGCTCTGAAAATATCGCATCAGATCACTCTATAGGTTCAGAATTTTACGATGGGCAAATAGAATGTATTTTTACCGACTTATCTAAAGAAGATGCATTATTTAAAAGTCGCTCAACGTTTCTGGAAGCCTGCTTCAATAAATTTGGTATAAAAATAGCCCACCTAGATAGTGAGGTGTTTGATCTTTCAGTGTCTTTTAACACGCCTGTTGTAGACACTGAAAAAGAACGAAGACACGTAGCGGATACGCTTAATAAGATATACCTTGAGTCGTTTGATAATGAAGCGTTGGGCGATGTGATTTCGCAATTAGGTGGAGATCCCAAAAACCTTGGTAGTATTAAGCGATTGCAAAAAACGATTGAGCTGTAGTGGCACACTAATTTTGGCCACCTAAATAGAGGTGATATTATTACCTCGTAGATGACTTTAGGTGAACACATGAGATCGACAACCAGAAAAACATTTAGTGCTGAATTCAAACTTGAAGCAGCCCAATTAGTCCTCGATAAAAACCATAGCATCATCGAAGCTGCAAAGGCGATGAACGTAGGTAAGTCCACTATGGATAAATGGGTGAGACAGTTAAAACTAGAACGCCAGGGTGGCACACCA